>CAZJNP010000044.1:0-12392 GCA_964547355.1 uncultured Calditrichaceae bacterium | reverse complement strand
GCAAATTGCCCGAATCAGGTTTTAAATTCTACTATTTGTTTTTTACGTTATTTTAACTTCTCAAAAATTTCCAACAAGCGGTTCAAATCCTCCGGAGAATAAAATTCCATCTCAATGGAACCGCCCTCTTTACGCGAGTGCACCACCACCTTGGTACCGAACAGTTCACGCAATTCTTCTTCCACTTTTTGCAGAAAAACAGATCGTCTCGGTTTGCTGGACTTTTTACTCTCTTTACCGGCAATCCAATTTTGCACCAGCTTTTCCGTTTTGCGGACAGACAAATGTCCTTTAACCACTTTTTTCCAGATTTCATTACGGGCCGTATCATCTTCAACCGCCAGCAGCGCCCTGGCGTGCCCCATGGAAATTTCTTCTTTTTGGACACTTTCCTGAATATGATTGGGCAGTTTCAGTAACCGGAGCATGTTGGTGATGGTGGTGCGATCCTTTCCGATTTTTTGCGCCACTTCTTCTTGCGTTAAATTGCACTCATCGATTAAACGTTGGTAAGCATTGGCTTGCTCAATGGGATTTAACCGTTCGCGCTGGACGTTTTCGATAATGGCCATCTCCAGCATCTTTTCTTTACCGTCCACCTGAATAATATAGGCCGGAATGGTTTCGAAGCCCAGATCGCTCACGGCGCGTAAGCGGCGCTCTCCGGCGATCAACTCGTAGAAATTATCTACCTTACGTACGGTAATCGGCTGAATAACGCCATTCTCCTGAATGGAATTCTTCAATTCTTCCAGCGCCTCAGGATCAAAATCCATACGCGGTTGAAAAGGATTGGCTTTAATGCGCGCAACGGGTATATCTGAAAGATTCCCTGAATGGGGAGATGAATCGTTTTCTTTTTCAGGAATGAGAGCGCTCAGCCCCCTTCCCAGTCTATTTGTTTTTTTCACCTAAAAATTCCTCTGCCAGACTGAT
Source organism: uncultured Calditrichaceae bacterium (assembly GCA_964547355.1). Classification (GTDB taxonomy): domain Bacteria; phylum Calditrichota; class Calditrichia; order Calditrichales; family Calditrichaceae; genus CAZJNP01. Next base: position 11,456 of record CAZJNP010000044.1, on the reverse strand, counting down.
ATAGTTTTGACTGCCGATACAAACCGCATCGTACATAATGATCGGTTTGCCAAAACTGGGCGCTTCACCGAGCCGCACATTCCGGCTGATGACCGTTTCGTAAACCTTTTCCTTAAAATATTCGCGAACTTCTCCCGCCACCTGGTTACATAAATTAAGACGGCTATCGAACATGGTCAGCAAAACGCCTTCGATGGTCAATTTTTTATTCAGATTCTTTTGCACGAGGTGAATGGTGTTTAACAGCTGCGATAATCCTTCCAGGGCATAGTATTCACATTGAATGGGTATCAAAACCGAATCGGCCGCACTCAGGGCGTTCAAGGTAAGCAGCCCTAAAGACGGCGGACAGTCGATCATGATGTATTCATAATCATCCTTGATTTCATTCAAACGGTTTTGTAACCGGTTTTCACGATTGGGGATTTCTACCAGTTCCACTTCCGCGCCCACTAACCGGATATGCGACGGCAATAAATCCAGATGCGGAACACCAGTGGAAATAATCGATGATCGGACATCCGCATTATCCAGTAGTACTTCATAAGTGGAAATATCCTGCTGCTGAGGATCGATGCCCAGTCCGCTGGTAGCGTTTGCTTGAGGATCGATATCCACCAGTAGAACGCGCTTTTCGGCAATAGCCACACAGCTTGACAAATTGATCGCCGTGGTCGTTTTTCCCACACCACCCTTTTGATTGGCTATGGCGATTATTTTACCCATAAGATATACACCCCTTCTTCCGCAATCCGTAGATTAGATTAAACGCTAAATTTAATTTTAACTTATTTTCAAAGCAAAAAAATCGCCATGATATTTGGCAACAATTTCGCAATCGGCATTAATTCTTACCCACCCTGGTATGAATCCGGTTCATACGAACGATTTCACGGTGTTCCTGACACAAATCCATGACTTACACAAATTTTCACAAATTTGTATAAACAACTAGATATTTATAAAAGTTTGCACGCCTCGCATTCCTATTGCGTTCCCACGATTTGTCTGATTCTTGCATCAGGAAGCGGGCTTAGTTTTTTCTTCCGCAATCAATTTTATTAATAAAACTTTCTTTTCCTGATGATTCCGTTTCTCAAAATTGTAATATTTCCCGCTGCCCAGTCCGTGCCCGATTGCATATCCCAGAAAGCCGCCACCCAGCATACCGAAAAAGGAGCCCCAAAAGTAGCCCAAATCATTAACGGATTCCCGGAACATGGTGCCGTCGGATGCCATCTTTCCACCGACCGTGTAGCCCGCAAATCCGCCTGTTACGATACCAAAGATTAGCCCCAGACCGGAATAGGAAGATTTGGTTCGTAATTCTTTCATATACTTTACGGAATCGATGTGTATTGCATATTGATGATCGTAGGATTGAACAATCAAAGTATCGCCTGTTAACTCATGCAGAATTACTGAAGGATAAAATTGCACTCCCAGGGTGCCTATTTCCCACGTGCGAGGTTGAGCAAATGTCATAGTGATAGCAAACAAGATGATCAGCGCAGTTATAACAATCTTTTTCATTTTGCCTCCTTACCAACCGATCTGTTTAGATAAAATCACTTTGATTGCCATTGCCTTGTAACAGATTCGAATCCAAAGTCAAATATCCGGAGAACCATACTTTTGAATCTGAAAAATATTGGTCATAAAATAAGTCTCCTGGAAAATGCTCTGTACTTATTTTGGTTGGAAACATTCCCGCCAGATTTTTTGCGCTTTTTCAAATTCCAATTGTCCCACAGGGCTCAAAACGTCCCGGTTAAACGCCAGCACTTTTTGCAATTCCTGCCTGCACTTTTCGCGATCCTCAATTCTGCGATAAATCTCGGCCATGCGTACCCGGCAGGTTACTTCGTGCGAAGCATTTGCATCCACGCCTGACTCGATCATACCCAAAATATATTTAAACGCTTCGATTGCCTTTTGATTTTTGTGCATTTTGTACAACGTGTGGGCATACGCCCAGCGCATAAACGGGCTATCGGGATATTTTTCAACTGCTTCGGTGGCGTATCGCAGCGCTTCATCAAAACGTCCTTCATTGAGCAGAATGTAAATGAACTGGTGCATGGCCATATAGCGGCTGTAACGGCTGTACCTGATCGTTTTTTTAATATTATAAATTCCCTTTTCCCGCAAATCGTTTAGAAAAGGCGTCCATAGTAAAAACCGCAGCTTTGTACTGCGCCAGTACTGATAAACCCCAATGCCCAGATAGGCATCGTATAAACTGCTGTCCAGTTTTACGGCCTCTTCCAGGTCGTCCACTGACCGGAAACCGTCTTTAAGCGCTGCTAAATATTTGGCCTTTTTCCCGAGATAAAACGCCCGGTATCCCAGAGCACTGCCCCGGTAAAAATGCAGTTGCGCCCTTTGCTGTGCCGTTAAACGGGAATTTTCCAAACGTATTGTGGATTTCCTGACCACTGTATCAACGACCGTCAAAAATCGTTCCAGTTCCTGATCGTTTTCAAAATGGGTCATTTTTGAATTCAATATGGAAGAAAGATAAAAATAGGCTTTGAGAGATGAATCCGGATCCGTTAAATAATCGGCGCACACTGCTTCGGCTTCGTCAAAACGCGTATTGATGGTCAAATCGATAACCCGGGTTACCCAGTCTTCTCCCAAAACTGGCAGCACCGAAATCAGGAGAAACAGGAAAGCCAATAGATGACGCATAGGAAATCGTTCAGGCATGTCATACTCGGTTAATTAACGAACCACCGCAATTTTACCCATAATCCCGCGGTGATCCACATTTAGATAATAAAGATAGACACCGGTGGCCACCTTTTGACCAAAACGGTCCTTCAGATTCCATTCCAGATGATGCACTTCTCCGGACGAATTGATTAAACTGGTTACTGGACGGCCGTTAATTGTAAAAATATTTACAGTGACCTGTGACGGCACGTTGTAAAAAACAATACGGTCGCCGTCGTTTTCTATTTTAAGAAACGATGGCCCCGGCGTCACCGGACTTAACTCTACCTTATAATCAACCTGCTCAATGGCCTTGTCGAGCGGATTGGTCAATACCACAATAATCGGCTCGTCCACATTCTGGTAAAATAGCTGCCAACTGTTAAACGCAACCGGTTTTGGCACCACAGGAACACCGGTGATATGGGTTAATCGCCCGCCCGATTCGTTGCTGTAAACCTTTGCCCGAAAGGTATAATTCGGTTGAATGTAACTTTCCACATGCCGCATGGTCAGGCGTTCCAATTTCTGATCCAGATCGTCGCGGTTGTAGGAAATTGAGATTAAGGGGTAATCGCTAGCTTCCGGGAAATAGCGTCCGGAGATGGCCCGGCTTCCCGTAAAGAACACCCATACCGCGTATCGGTTGTGCGAATCGGCAAAAGACGAACCGTATTTATTGAGCACGGTGTTTAAAGCATCGATAGCCGGCTCCTGGATGATTTGCGTCCATACCTGTGGCACGATTTCCGGGGAATATACTTCGGCCAGCATATGCAGATACAGGGAATTGGCGTATTCGCTGTTTCCATCGAATCGATCGAAACTGCGCCCGTCAATGTTTGGCAGAAAAGCCGGTAAATATTGAAAATAATCATTGACCTCGTCAAACACATAATCTTCCAGCCAGGTGGAGGTCATTTCCATGAAAAAGATATCCGGATAACCGCTCTGCGTGAAACGGAAATGGTAGCCCAATTGGATGGCATGATTAAATTCGTGAGCCGCGGTAACCTTTAAAGCTGCCAGTCCGGTGGAAAAAAAATGGCGGGAGTAAAAATCGTTGTTTAATTCGATGTAGCTGGTGTAATTGTTGCCGGGCAGAGCGGCAATATCTTCATACGGATCAAATGAAGTCATGCCGTAATATCCGAAATTAGTGAAATAAATAGGGTATTGTTGTACAGGTTGTCCGTCGGAATCTGGTGGAGGTAAAAATCCCAGCTCTTCTATTTCCACCTGCCAGGCGTAATCCAGATAGACGGCCGCCGAATCCACATAATCCGGAATTCCGTTGCCGGAAATATCTTCCAGTGGAACGGCATGGTACCCGGTGGTGTCGTAATGCAGGACAAAATGCCCGGCAGGACTGACCACAGACGTTTGCCGCACCGGCTCCTGGAGCAGGGTTAACGCAGCGGACTGTAACTGGAGTGGCAACTCCTGCCAGTGGTTGCGCAGTTCGAGCTGAGCGCTAAAACCGCAGGTGCCCAATTCTTGTGAAGCCTGCGGCTCCATCCGCTGGCGCACGTAATTTTCGAGCCAGGCGAGGTCGGTGCCCCAGACGGATTGAGTAAACAAAACGGAAATAAAAAAAATGAATACGGTTAATTTTTTCATCTTATTTTTCTTTATGTTTTTCTCTGAACGATATCAACAGCGGCACGCCTTTAAATTCATATTTTTCACGGATTTTATTTTCCAGAAAACGGCGGTAATTTTCCGGGATTAATTTGGGCTTGTTGCTGAAAAAAACAAACACCGGCGGATCGGTTTTAACCTGGCTGACATAATTGATCTTAATTTCCTTTCCGCGCACTGCAGGTGGCGAATTCTGCTGAATGATCGGCAACAGGTAATCGTTGAGTTCCGAAGTGGCGATGCGCCTGCGGCGCTGTTCATATACTTCCGTGGCCAGGTCCAGCATTTTGAACAATCGTTGTTTATTTATCACCGAAACATAAATTTGCGGAATGAACCGCAACTGTCCCAGTTTTTCTGTATACTGTTTGCGAAATTCTTCGATTGTTTTGTGGTCTTTTTTAATCAGGTCCCATTTGTTCAGGACGAGCACAATGCCTTTTCTTTGATTTGCCGCTTCGTCAAGCACCGTAACGTCCTGGCGGCTGAGCCCCTCGTTCACGTCCACCAGATAGAGAACCACATCCGCTCTGTGAATGCTGCGTAAGGTGCGCAGATTGCTGTAAAAAAGTACATTTTCCTTGATGCGCTTTCTCTTTTTTAATCCGGCCGTATCAATCAGTAGATAGCTGCGTTTTTGATATTGCAGCACCGAGTCCACCGGATCGCGGGTCGTGCCGGGAATTTCGGTAACGATCGAACGATTCTGTTCTAACAGGGTGTTTACCAGCGACGATTTGCCCACGTTTTCCCGGCCGATCACGGCCAGTTTGATCATATCCTGCGCTTCATCCCTGACGTCGTATTTTTTAACTTTCTGGACAATCACATCCAGCAGATCGCCGCTCTGGCGTCCGGTCATGCCGGAAACCGGCAACGGCTCGCCCAGCCCCAGATTGTAAAATTGTCCGATTTCGGGATCCGTGCGCTGGTCGTCCACTTTGTTCACCACCACCAGCGTTTCTTTTCCCGACCGACGCAGAATATCGGCCATCTTTTCGTCCACATCCGTGATTCCGGTCAGTACGTCCACCACCAGCATAACCACATCCGCTTCTTCCACGGCGATTTCCACCTGTTCCCTAATGGCCAAATCCATGCGCGAACGGGCTTCCGGCAAGAATCCGCCAGTGTCGATCAATTCAAACTCCTGTCCGTTCCACTGAACGACATCGTAATTCCGGTCGCGGGTGATGCCGGGTGCGTCATCCACAATGGCTTTTCTTTTCCCGATCAATCGGTTAAACAATGTGGATTTGCCCACATTGGGACGGCCGACGATGGCGACTACTGGTTTACTCATGATACTCCGATTTTTCTTTTACTTATTTTTCCGTTTTTTTTGCAATTATTTAAGCCCGCACCCTCATCCGGCTTTGCGGTTGATTACTTCCCGGGTGACATGGGGCAGTTCGTCAAAGGATTCCGTAAACACATAACACGGCACCCCCAATTTTTCTTCCAGATCATTTACGGTCCAGTCGTCCAGGAACAGTCCGTCTTCGTTCAGCAAGCGGGGCGGTAGCAGCACCATCTGTCCCAGCGAGCGGTTTTTTAGCTGGTTGTAAATATCCTGCCCCACCAGCAATCCCGAAACCTGAATGCTGGGACCGTAAAAATGATTCGTTACCGGCACCAAATCGATGGTCAGATTTTTGATGGTGCGCAACGGATTCACGATAAAGCGCTCCAGCGGCCGCAAGGCCAGCATACCAGTCACCCAGGTAATATGGGTGGCGGCAGGAAATTTTTTGGGCAAACGTGGAAAATCTTCGCGCTCAAAGCGGTCAATCATGTCCCGGAATTCACCCACACCGTTTTCGATCTGATAAAATTCGTCGTAATACTCCGCCGGCGGCAATTCCTGCTGGGCCTTGATGTAAAACTCATCCGCAAGATAAACAAAATGAACGCCCAGTTCCTTTTTAAGTTTCTTACGTATTTCGTCCACATGCTCGATGGTCGCCTTCAATTCCGAAACCGTATGCAATCGGAGGGGCATTAGGCCTTCCCTGTGCTGGGTTAATCCCAGCGGTACCACGGCGATGGATTTGATCCCGGGATAAAACGCTTTCAGATCGTTTACGGTGCGGTCGAAAATCTCTCCGTCGTTAATATCCGGGCACAGCACGATTTGAGCATGCAATTCGATCCCGTGGCTGGTCAGGAATTCGATTTTTTCCAGCAAGTGATCGTTACGTTTGATGCCCAAAAGGAGTTTTCGGGTCTTTTCTTCTGTGGCGTGAACGGAAATGTACAAAGGACTCAGCCGCTGTTCCACAATCCGGTCCAGGTCGCGCTGCTTCATGGTGGTCATGGTAACGTAATGGCCGTAAAGAAAAGAATAGCGGTAGTCTTCGTCCTTGAAATACAGGGGTTTTCGCAAGCCTTTGGGGTTTTGATAGACAAAACAAAACACGCAGTTGTTGCCGCAGGATTTCAGCTTCATCTCCTCGAGGGTAATGCCTAAGTCGTCTTCCGGTTCTTTTTCGATTTCGAAGATGATCTGGTCCTTGCCTTTTTGCAGCAGCAGTTCCACATGTTCTTCGTTAATATAAAAGCGATAATCCAGCCGGTCGGTAATCGCGTGCCCGTTCACAGAGATTACCCGGTCTCCGGGCTTAATCCGTAATTCTTCGGCGATACTGCCGGGTTCCACATTAATGATTTTTACCATCTATATGATTCTCTATTATTCCCAGTGGCTTTTAATTTAAAGCGCTGCAATTTAACGCAGGCCTGTCCCAAATGCAAGGCAGGCGTTTTTTCCCGATAATCAAGAAATGGGCGCCGGCCAACGGATAAGAAGGCCGGATAGAAGAAGTTCAGAAAAATATTGACGGTTCCTTTTGGGCGAATATTTTAAAAGACATAGCCTGCGGAAAACATCAACTGCTGATGTTTCATGGTGCTGCCGTTAAAATCAACAAAACTGCTCATACCCACCAGATAACGGATGTCCAGCAAAACACCGCCCGAAAATAACGGCACAAATAAATCGCCGCCAAACACCAGACTAAAAACATATTTTGAGTAACCGTCCGTGGAGGTAGCTTCCGAATGGAAATCAGGACCTTCTACGATACTTTTTCTGGACAGCAAATAAGAAAAGGAAGGACCGACCACAAATTCCGGTCTTATTTGGAAAATATCGATGGGCACTTTCAGTAAAATGGGAACTTCCACATAATTAAATTCATCGGTGCGTTCGCCCATGCTCACAAATTGCTCCTGGTCATCCAAAATCTCTGCATCATATTTGCCGCCCTTTTGGTTGTACAGCACCTCAGCCTGAAATCCAATAACGCGGCTGGGGGCCCAAAAAGCGACTACCCCAAAATGCGTGGTATTGTGCGACGTCACCTCGAGTACGTTATGATTGTAATCGTAGTAGTTGGAAATATTCACCCCGCCTTTTATGCCAAAGTGTTGGGTGAAACCCTTTCCGGCAAACAGAAGAAGTACACTCAGAAGAACAATCCATTTTTTCATATCTTTTCCCTTAGCTGAAAATAATAACTATTCAATCTTATCCCTTAGTCTTTGCTCTTAAAATTTTCACATTCAGTAGTCCGGCCCGGATGTTTTTCATGCGCAAACTATTTACTCTGGATACGCCTGTGCCAATTCCTGTCCCTGCAGCAGTTGGTTCTCATACAGATTTTTATAGGTCGGGCTGATGCTGAGCAGTTTTTCGTGCGGCCCGATACCTTCGATGCGTCCGTTATTCAGGGCGATGATACGGGTGGCGTTTTTAATCGTAGACAACCGGTGAGCAATCACCAGCACCGTGCGTTTCTGCAGCAGGTTGTCAATGGCCTGCTGCACCAGCCGCTCGGACTCGGTATCCAGAGCCGAAGTGGCTTCATCCAAAATGAGAATGGACGGATTCTTCAGAATTGCCCTGGCAATGGAAATGCGCTGCTTTTGCCCGCCAGAGAGCCGGGTGCCCTTTTCGCCGATCCATGTATCCAGCCCCTGCGGCAGCTTTTCGATAAATTCCCAGGCATTGGCCGCTTTGGCCGCATTGATGATATCCGCCTCCTCAACGCCCACCAGCCCGTAGGCGATGTTTTGCCGGATGGTGTCATTGAACAAAATAGTATCCTGGGTAACGATACCGATTTGCCGGCGCAGTGAATGCAAGGTAAACGTGCGAATATCCTGGCCGTCGATTAGAATTTCACCCTTGCGCACATCATAAAACCGTGGCAGTAAATTGGCTAAGGTAGTTTTACCGGAACCGCTGGGTCCCACAACAGCCACCATCTCCCCTTTTCGAATCTTGAAGTTGATGTCTGTGAGCACATCGCCCTCTTCCGGCTCATAGCTATAATACACGTGCCTGTATTCGATGGCCTCATTGAAGGATTTAAGCTCCACGGCGTTGGGTGGATTATACGTTTCTTCTTCCACATCCAGCAGAGAAAAAATTCGCTCGGCGGCTGCCAGGCCGGCCTGAATCACATTATTGATTCCGGACAGGTCCTTCAGCGGTTGAAACATGGTGAACAAAAAGAGCAAAAAACGAATGAAATCTTCGGCCGTAATTCCTTCGTGTGAAAAAACCATATTTCCGCCATACCACAGTAAAAACACCAGTAGCGTCACATAGATGGTTTCGTTAATCGGTGAGGTCAGATAACGCAGTTTATTCTGGCGAAACGTCTTTTTGAAATATTGATGATTGGAAGCCTCGAAACGGTTCTTTTCCACATCTTCGTTGGCAAAAGCCTTCACGATGCGAATCCCGGTGATGGCTTCCTGAAACTTTTCTGTTACGTCGGCGATCTGCTGGTACACGCGGCGGCTGCGCCGGCGCATGCTCTGACCGATCTTGGTCATGACAAACGCGCTTACCGGAATAATAATGAAGGTAACCAGAGAGAGCTTCCAGCTGATCATGAACAGAATAAACACATTGGCGGCGATCTGAATCGGCGATAAAATCATTTTACCGAAACTGGTATCCAAGACCAGGTTAATGGAATTCACGTCATTAAATACAATGGAATTCAATTCGCCGGTATGGTGTTTTTCGAAAAAGCGCAGCGGCAGCCGAATCAGCTTATCGTGCAGCTGATTACGCACATTGACAATCACCTTGATTTGAATATAATTCAGCAGGATACGCCGGCCATAAAACGTGATGTTTTTAAACAGGAAGGATATGAAGATCAGAAAACAAACCATGATCAGCGTTTTTTCACGCGTGTCCTGAATCAGGAATTTGTTTATGCGACTTTTTACGGTGTGATATAATCCGTTGCCCTTTTGAGCAATATTCACCAGATCCGTCGCTGCCGGCGCCTTTTGCACAGCCGCTACCGAATCCGCCGGCACGGTCTGTTGCTGTTCAACCACGGCCGGATCAAAGAGCTCTTTAATAAAATCCACGGAAATCCACATGGATAAATTGTTAAACAGCACGTAAAGGAAGGTCAACAGCAGCGCGGCAACCAGTTGTTTCCAGTATGGTTTGATAAACGCGATTATTTTAATATACAGCTGCATTACCGAATTGAATCCTTTCCGGTTCTCCGAAATTCGGATGATTTCCGTATCAATCAGTCATTCCTGAATAAAAACTGAATGTAAAGGCAATCAGCAAGCAATTCAATAGCAGGAACGAAAAATATGGCACCAGAAGAACCTATGGGTTAAGCGGTTTTCTTAATGTTGTTTCGGTTGGTGAAACTGATCTTCTGCTCCGGGATGCGGATAATCTTTTTCTCCGGCCGTAACCCGAATGGGTAGATAGTTTTCTTTTGGCGGCAAGGGACAGGTAGCATAAGGCGTAAAAGCGCAGGGCGGATTATAGGCTTTATTAAAATCAATATAAGTCATCCCCTTTTTATCCGGCTTGTCCACAGATAAAAACCGGCCGGCGTGGTAGGTTTCCTGACCGTTGGTGGAATCGGCGAAAATGATAAAGAACTCGTCCCCGTCATCCAGTGCTTCCAGACTGTAGGTCTTGCCGTGGTAATCGAACCGGAGCTGTCCCGGCGCGTCTTCTTCCACTACAGTGCCGAGTACGGTAGGAATGGCCACTTTTTTCGGCTTGGTGTACGGGATAAAACGAGCCTCTATGCGCCACTCCTCCTTAACCGGGAAACGGTCAATTCCGGTAAATGATTTTAAAGGCGGATTTTCACTGTCCTTCAGGCGAATGCCGAACATATTTCCGCGCTTAATCACATACCAGCTCAGCGTGCCCAGCTTTAACACTGTGGGTTTTCCCTGCTGATCGTTTTTCAGCATAATTTGTTTTACTATTTGTCCGTCGCTGGTAACAGGAACGTCCGGATGAATCCGCGCCACGGCCTGGCCGTTCTTCAGGATGATCTTTCCGATGTACGCCGGCGCCTTACCTTTGGGAAAGACGATATCGTTTTTGTCGTCTGCGCCAAACGTATTCTCTCCTTGCTTCAGCCAATACAAACCGGCTAAACTCAACCAACTGTCCGATGCCTTCAGCCGCTGAATACGCTTTTGATGCCACCCTTCTATTTGTTTTTTATAATCCATTCTTGCAGGCTGCTGCCCACAGGAAGAGATCAAAAACAAAAACAGCAGAGCCGCCGGAAAAGTAAGTATTAATTTTGATCGTTGAGGAATTGTTTTAGCCATGGGTCGAATTTCCGTAATTTTAGTCAGATAACGTTCCAAATAAGCGGCTTATTCCTCGATCACATGCAGGAAATGTTTTTCGGCATGATGGTAGGCTTCCGGCGTATCCACATCGATCCAGAAATCGTCTTCTCCGATGTAAACGGCATGCATATCGTTATTTTCGATGAGCTGCTGAATGCCGGCGGAAATGGAATCTTTTCCCTTTTCGGCCTGAGCGTTCATGGCTGTAAAAAAACGGGGCGTTAATTTGAAAATACCGCAATCTACCGCATTGTAACCGGTAATCTCCTTACCGATATTCTCAATGCGGTTGCCATCCACTTTTACCTTTGTGGCGTCGTCGATATCAAAAATCGCGTCAATGCGGGAATCGATCAGCAGAATATTCCGGTCGTCCTCGGCCTGAACAATCTTCCGCAAAGCGGACGGCACCACCAAATGATCGGACATGGACAGGATGAAGG
>CAZJNP010000043.1:0-12429 GCA_964547355.1 uncultured Calditrichaceae bacterium | reverse complement strand
TTGTGATTCTTCAAGCAGACTAATAGATAAGAGAAAAAGGTATTATTAGTTCTCTCTTATAATATATCCCCATATTCCTCTGTACCAGCATTTTCCGGAAACAAATCTTGGCATCCGTTTGTCATTTTTTTATATTGGAGGGGCGGTTATCTATTAAATTTGATCCCGGAGGAAATATGGTAAGCAAGAAAATCATCCTGGTAGTGGATGACGAGGAAAACATAGTTCAGGCCTTGCAACGCATTTTAGAGCTTTCCGGGAAATATGAAATAATTACCGCGTTCAACGGGAAGGATGCGCTGGTAAAAATTCGCCGTACTCTGCCCGATTTAATCATTTCTGATATCGCCATGCCTGAGATGGACGGACTGGAGTTTTGCCGCCATATCCGCAGCAACGAGTTAACACGTAATCTACCGTTCATATTTTTAACCGCAAAAAAAGAAATGATGGTACAGGGTTTTAAGGCCGGGGCGGATGACTTCATCAAAAAACCATTTACATTTGATGAGGTCATGGCCAAAATAGAAGCCATGCTGCGGCGGCTGGAGCTGAGTAAAGAACAGGCCAGCCAGGTAAAGGGGGAATTAAGCGAACATGATTTAGACCGAGTTTTGCATTTCTGCAGTTTACGCAGCATCTCGGGTACCTTGATTCTTCAGAACCGCGGGAAAATCGGCGAAATCGAGCTGGAACGGGGTGAGATCACCAGTGTCTCGCTCATGGATTTACCGGAAAATCAGGCGCTGGATCAGATGCGCTCCTGGGATCAGGGGTTGTTTATTATTCGTCCCAAGGACATTCAATTGGAACCGGATTTTATGAGCGATTATCTGGATGAATTGCAATCCAGACTGAGCGAACCGGTGAAAATTGCAGAAGACACTTGGTGGGTGGGTTACCGAAATCCGGACAGTTTGCTGCAAATGAATGTGTACCTGCGCCGTTTTCGAAAAAACCGCAAAAGTATTAATTTGTTGATCGATCCCGGTTCGCCGTTGGATTTTCCACAGGTGTCCAAAAAAATTGCCACCGTTCTCGGAAATATTTCCAAAATCAATCTCTACAGTCTGAATCATCCCGATCCTGACGTGGCCATGAACAGCGTGTATATTCGTAACGCCAATCCCAAAGCGATTTGTTTGACTACCGAGGAAAACTGGCGTCTGATGATGCATTATGAAATTGATCCTAAAAGTGTAAAGCTGATTAATTCGTTCCCGAACCACCGGGCGCGCCTGGCCACAGGACACACACTGGAGTTTATTCCTTCCCCGTTTTGTCATGCTAAAGGCGCATTCATGATTTACGATTCTGAGACGCGGGTGCTTTTTACCGGCGACTTATTCGGAGGGATCAGTGACGCGCGCAGGATTTATCAGTTATTTGCCGAAGAAGGGGAATGGGAAGGCATCCGGGCCTTTCATCAAATATATATGCCCACCAAACGCGCCATTCGGTATGCCATTGAGCAGATTCGTGCTTTGGATCCGCCGCCGGTGATGATTGCGCCTCAGCACGGCGCCATCATCCGTGGTGATCTGCTGGATCGGTTTATGGAACGGCTGTTTAATCTGGATGTGGGCGCCGATCTGCTTTATAGCGAAGAAATCAAAGAGTGGTTGAATCAGTATTTGACCGCCTGTAACGAGTTTATTGATGAAGCGGTGACGTTTTTACCGTTGGATGAAATTCGCAGACGCATTTTAAGCAATGATTACATTGTAGCAGCGGCGGAATTCAAAAAAGGGCACTTCCGGCAAATTTTCAGCCGGGCGGAGGAGGTCTTCGAACAACTGATTCTTTCATTGGTCAGCGGATTGAAAACCGCCACGGCCAATCAGCTTAAATCGCTGGCATTAAAAGTGGCACATAGCAAAGGCATCGCTCCGCCCCATCTGGACTGGGAGAATGAGCCCACTTTAACCACCACGCCGGCCTCGCTGTTTGATGAAGATTCCAAGGGATAGCCGGAACCGGGTTATCTTTTGGAAACCTCCTCGGCTAACAGTTTTTCGATGAAGGCTTTCGTTTCGGGGACAAAATCGGGCGGATTTTTAAATCCTTTGTGATAAAGACGCACTTTCCCTTGTTTATCCACAATGACCAGACGCGGTAGGGAGTGCGCGCCATATTTTTTAGCCACCACCTGATACACATCCAGCAACACCGGAAGGGTGTACCCTTTTTCTTCGATAAAAGGTTTGACTTTGGATTTTTTTTCGCCCACGTCGATCAGAAAAAATTTGACCGGCTGGTCTTTTAACAGGTTTTGTATCTTGATTAGTTGCGGGATTTCCCTCTGACACGGTACGCACCAGGTGGCAAAAAAACTTAACACCACCACATGCTTGGTTTTGTTAAGCCAGGGCTTGCGTAGTTTTTCGCCGCAGTAGTCGCGCAAAAAGACGTAACCTCCGTCCAGACTTTGCAGCGAAAAGGGCGGTGCGGCAGTGCCGACGGCAAGGGAATCGATGCGATTGTTTTGGGTCCTGACGGCCGTAAATGCGCCGTGCTGTTGATTTTTTGAGGATGTTGCTGCTGTTTTTCCGGCCATCGTCCAGGAAACCACAAACAAAATAAATAAACCAACGGATAAAACGCGCTTCACAGTAAAATCTCCTCTTTTAACCGAATGATGGGCTTTAATTTGTACCGGTTGTGTCACTGGCAAACATGGGTTGCAGCTCATACATCAAACGCACCACATCCACCGGCGGAATAGTGATCCGGAACGCGCTGTTGATGACGTCGATCCATTCGTTGGCGATAAGCGCATGTCCCAGATCCGATGGATGGATACCGTCCAGGCTGTAAAAACCGCCGGTGATAAAATCTGAAGTAAACGTAGTGCCGGCCACCTGGTAACCGTCGTTAATCTGCTTAAAAAAGCTGTACATATCCACCACCGGGATCTTTCGCAGGCTGCACACCGAATCGATGATGGCGTTGTAATCGGTAATGGCCTGTTGCACCAGGGCGATTTCCGAAGCGTCCAGCACCATGTCGTCCGGTACCGGTTCGCCGTTGCCGTTCAGCACACCTTCCGGAATGCCGTAGCCCTGTTTGATGGCAAATTTGGCCGGCATCAGCACCTTGTCCCCCTCTTCTACGCCGATTAAGGGAATGGTATTGCCCTGATCGTCCAAAAGCGGCGTGTTGGTCACCGAGTCGATCACCACATGGGGCACCACGTTAAAGTAGGGCATGTCCAGAATATCGGGAATATTGGCGACCACCACGCCCACCAGCGCAATGGAACGGAGAGAATCCATTAAGGCGCTGTAATGGTTGGTGAAATCTTCCGCAGAAGTGGGCTGGGAAAGAGACGGTGCGGAGGCGGAATATTGGGCGTACCCGAGCACGTCGTACATGCCTACCCAGCACAATAAAATGGTCGGAGTAAAGAATTTGGCCTGATCGTAGGCCGAATATTCTCCGCTGTAAGGATCCGGCAAGGGATTACGCAGAACGTATTCGAACATGGGACTGTGACTGACGCTGTGCAGTTTGGTTTTACCGATCAGAACGTCTTGTACAACAATGCCAGGGATGCCCAGATTATTATAGGGAAGGGGCCACTCTCTGACCTCGTTGTTCAGATAAGGATTGAGGGGATCAAAATCAGCCACGGAGTCAAACGCTACGGCGTAAATTTTTGGATCGGGGATTTTGGTCTGGGGCGTGTTCGGATCGTCCAGATAGCGCAATTCCAGGGTGCCGTATCCGCCGTAGGATTCTGAACCGATGCCCGGATATTTAAAATAGGGCTGCTGAAAATCCTTGGTTTGCCCCTGTTTGGCCAGTAAAGCCACAAAGCTGTATTTTTGATGTTTTTCAGTCAGCGCGGCGTTCTGATAACCGGAAATGATGTTGTCACCTACCGCCATTAAGCGGCTGAACATCTGCTCTTCGTTTGCGCTAAGTTCGGTTTCAGTCACTTCCGGTTCCTGCAGGTTGCAGGCCGTGAAGAACAGTAGCAAGACCGGTAAAAGTATAGTAATGTATTTTTTAAGCATCATGTTGATTCTCCTTGCAACGGATTACAAAGCGTAACTCAATGAAAAACTGTAAAGGTTAGCCAAACCGGCGTATTCCCCGTTAAAGTTAAAGGCGGAATTTTCAATTTTCCGGTCGTCCTGCAAAAGAATATGCACGGCGGCGTCGATAGTCAGGTTTTTCCAGGTATAACCGGCACCCAGAGTGTAATTGTGACGGTTGCTTTCGGGCAAGGACGGCTCCACAAAAGCGTCCGGAACGGCATGCTGGTCATGGGCGTATCCGGCTCGTATCATAAAATGCGGCATGGCCTGGTACTCCATTCCGAACCGCCAGGTATAGCTGTCCTGGTAGTTCCGGGGCGTCTTGCTCTCCGTGGAACCAGCCACCGGGTCCGCGAATGTGACGGTCAGCGTGTCGTAGCTGCTCCAGCCGGTCCATTGGTAATCCACTTCAAAAGAAAGATTTTCCGTAAAACGGAAGTTTAACCCCAGTCCGATCATGGCCGGGAGTGTTAGCGATGCGCTGCCTTTGGTCTGAGCCGGGAAATATGTGGCGATTTCCTGGTTGATGATTTCGTCGCCGGTGTCTGGAAAATCGAAAGTTGCTGTGCCGTCACTAAAATCCAGTTGAACATTGCTGCGGTAAGTGAAACCCGCGGTTAGGCGCTTGATGGGCCGGTATTGCAGGCCGAAATTAAATCCGTAGCTCATGGTCTGTGCCGAAAGAGAGGATTCTCCGAACACAATGCGAGGCGTAAAGTACACGCTTTTATCCATTTGCACTTCCGCCCGAACGATCTGAAATCCCGCCGCTATTGATAAATTCGAAAACCGATAGGCCACTACCGGGTTAATGTACAGCGTTTGCAAATTGGTATAGGTTGTCAATTGTCTGCCCACCCACGGGTTTTGCTTGTCGCCCCAGGTAGAGGAAAGTCCGAAAGGGGTATAGATGCCCACACCGGCAAACAGGTTTTTGTTGAAGGAATAGGTGCCGTAAAAGTGAGAGGGGGCAAACAGTCCTTCTTTAGCCGGAGTGTATTTTTTGCTGTCTATGTTAGTGGGTCCGGTAAAGGCGAATTTTGTTTGGATGATGGTGGAACCCAGACTAAAATGGATTCCCTGCAAATCGGATATGCCTGCCGGATTGTAAAAAACAGAGGACGGATCACCGCTTTGTGCGATGGTCGCGCCGGCCATTCCAGTGGCGCGGCTACCCTGTTCATAAATGGCAAAACCGGAAGCAAAGACCTGGGTGCCGAACAATAATACCGTGAGCAAGAAAAAATATTTTTTACGCATGGAACCTCCCGAAAAACTGAACGCCCAGTGTAAGGGGTCGGAAAACCTTTATTTAATAATCAGCAATCGACGCATGTACGGACGCGTCTGAATGAATCGTTTCAATAAAAAAACATCAATCGATAATGACAGAATAAAGTTACCATTTTTTATTTTTGGATGAATCTAACCATATCACATTTTAATACAGTGAAACATACGAAAGGGAAGATAAAAAGATTCGGGGAAAGATAAAATAAAAAAAAAGGCAGAGCGTATTACTCTGCCTTTAAATTTTGTTAAAATTTTAGTTTTACCAGATTTTTCCGCCGGTCATCTCAAGCACAGATGCCAGCTTGAACAGATCATAGTTCATCTTTTGCAGTGCGGTTTTCTTAACAGGCGCATGCCCCAGCACTTCGCTCATCATAACAGGCGCGATGGATATGCCGTACGTTTCGTTCAGAGCTTCGATGAATTTGTTAGCTACGATGGCGTATCCGGCGTTGCTCAAATGGATGCCGTCCAGGCTGAACAAACCGCCGTTTACGAATTCTGCGGTAAAGTAGTAACCTTGTTCCATCAAACCGGTTTCAGCGAATTCGTTCAGGAAGGCATTAGCATCGAAAAATGCAAAGCCGTACTGAGCGGCCGCTGCGGCAATGATCTGATTATAAGCTGCGGTCACAGTTTTAATTAAAGCGATTTCGTCCGAATCCAGAATTAAAGCGCTAGGCCAAGGATTCTGGGGATGTAAACCGAAGGCTTGTGTGGTGTCTACCACTGGCATGGTAGCCAACAGCGCGGATACCGGCACGCCTTTCATAGCGGCCAGATCCCGGTACCATTTTCCGGAAGGTTTGCCGATTTCTCCGGCATAGCTGGCGCCAACCAGAGTGACTAAGACATTATAGTTAGACAAATCATCAGTGGTTGCCTGTCCGGTGGCGATACCGGTGGACAGATCGTCGGTGCCTTTTTCATAGGATAATGGATAAGGGATGTTACCGGCTTTAAAAGCGGCAGCGATCTGCGGGCCAACCACTTTAAAGAAAGGCGGCGCGGTCACATCGGGAATATTTGCAACTGCCACCATGGCGCCCAGGCTGTTCACACTGTCCATTAGAGCCAGATAGGCATTCTGGAAGCCCAACAATGGTACGCCGGTAAAAGGACTGGTAAAATCATCAATCGGTGTTACGGGTTTCAAACCACCGCTGGTGGCGTATCCCAGTACGTCATTATTACCGATCCAGACTGTTAACAGATCCGGTTGCTGCATCTTAGCCTGCTGAAAAACGGTGGTGTTACCCAAAGCAGGGTTACGCAGGACCAGGTTGACCGCGGGATTGGTTTCGCCAAAGAAGAAATAACGGAAGTTGGACGTGGAATCTTTGGCAAACAGCAGGTCCCAGGTCGTCGCTGTGGGAATGCCCAGGTTCTGGTAAGGACCTGGATAGTTCAGGTTATTTGGCACACCGACACCCGGCGCAGAAACAAGTGAGGATGTAAAGGGATCCAGTTCCAACACCGCCGGTGAACCGGGATAGGTGATGGTCGGCTGGGCGAACGATTCCATTCCCAACTGCTTGGCAATCAGATTAGGGAAACTAAACATCTGAAAATCTTCCGCCAAACCGCCGGATTGCACACCGGCTGTGAGGCTATTGCCAAGTGCCACATATTTATTTACAGTTTTACCATTCAAATCTGTAACTGTTTTGGTAACTGCAGGCTCTTCCAGTTGACATCCGGATAGAACCAGCAGCAGAGGTAAAATAATTACAGAGAGTAATTTAATATATTTCATAGCTGCCTTCTCCTTTAGCTAAATTAAAACGAATAACCAATTGTCATGCCGAACAAATGCCCCAACCCTTTATAAGTCCCATTAAATGGGAAGGGTACGCCATTAACCTCTAACTCGGAATTCGTAATGGTGCGATCATCCTGTTTCAGGAACATATAATAACTGTCCAGAGTGATGTTGCCCATTTTGTAGCCAATACCGATGGAATACAGATTGCGATCGCCTTCCGGTAATGAAGGTTCCACAAATTGATCAGGTACGGCATGATTGTCTCGCAAATATCCCAGCCGGAAGGCCAGTTTATCCGTGTAACGATATTCCAGACCTACACGCAGACTGTATGAATCTTCATAATTGCGAATGGATTTAGTTTCGGTTTTTCCGGCGACGGGATCGTCAAATTCGACCGTTAAAACATCATAGGAACTCCAACCTAATTCCATATAGTCGAACTCGGCGGTTAATTGGCTGGTGAAATCAAAGGCAACGCCTACACCCAACAAGTATGGCAGGTCGATTTCCGAACTTCCTTTGGTGTTGGGGAAATAGGCTTTCAGCAGTTGATTCATGTATTCGTTTTTGAGGTCAGGCAGCGTGAAGGTAGCGTCTCCGTCTTCAAATTTCATTAGCAGGTTGTCTCTGTAAATCGCGCCGATGGTTAGCCCTTGTACCGGCTTATACTGGACACTCAGGTTAAAACCCACGCCGCTTCCGGTAGCATCCAGCTTTGATTCCACGTAAGTATCTGCAGCGTAACCGGTGTAAATACTTTTTTCAAGCGTAACCTGACCCAACATATACGTCATACCGATAGATGCGGAAAGATTATCCGTGATCCGGAAAGCCAATACAGGATTTAAGGCATAGGTTTTAACATCAGAAGTCGTAGCCAATACGCGTCCCGGCCAATCACCCGGCCATTGGGAGCCCAGTCCGAATAACGTGTAGAATGCAAAACCGATACTGACGTTTTCATGCAAACGCTGGGTAATGTAAAAATGCGCCGGCGGGAAGATTTGTTTTTCCGCAGTGGTGTATAAATTGGGATCGGCGCTGGTGGGTCCCTGAAAACCAAATTCCGGCATGATAATGGAAACTCCGACTCCGACATTGGTACCTTCCAGATTCATAATGCCGGCAGGATTGTAGAACATAGCGGTTACATCGTTGGCTTGCGCAATAAAAGCGCCTCCCATGGCGGTCGCTTTGGCACCTTGCTCGTAAATTGAGAACCCTGAGCCAAATACCAGGGAAGTGCTAACAAGTAGCATCAAAATTGAGCCAGTAAATTTTTTTAGCATAATGCCTCCTTATAAAATATTAAAACATGGAAAGATTATTAGAGTTGATCAGGTCGCCTAAATCCGCAATGTTAAAAACTAACAGATTTTTTTTTTAAAGTCAAGTAATCACCAATAGTTTGGACGAATTGGAATTTTACTTCCAAGCCCACTCAAAAAAAAATAAAAAAATCCACGAATTAACACGAATTAAATTTAATTCACGTTGATACAATGAAGATGGTGCAATTTATATTTATTGGGTGGCTGATATTGATATAAACATTTTATCCTTACAGAAATCCCTGATATTTTAGTATGACTTATCAATTATGTTGAAAAATGTCCCGATTTTGCACCCAATCAAATAAAATGCGATATGACATCTTAAACGGAAATTTGAATCGTAAGTGGTATTTTGGGAACAACCGGTTTTATTTTGATTCGGAGAGTGGCAAATTTAAATTAAATTCTGAGAGGATTTCTGCCGAACATGTAAAATCAATAATAATTTTTTTTTGCAGAGGAATAATGATGATTCAACGCAAAGCAAAAATCGTGGGTACAATTGGTCCGGCTTGCGATAGTGTAGAGATGTTGGTACGACTGATTAAAAGCGGTTTGGACATTGCCCGGTTGAATTTTTCCCACGGCACCCATCAAGAACATCTGGAAAAAATAAAACGCATACGAAAAGCCGCCGCACAAACCGGTAAAGATATCGCCATTCTGCAGGACCTCCAGGGCCCTAAAATCCGGATCGGCACCTTTAAAAATCCGCCGGTTCAGCTTAACCCCGGTGATTTGTTTACCATTACCACCGACGATGTGCCGGGGAATGAAAACATCGTTAGTACTACTTACAAGCATTTGCCTAAAGATGTGCAACCCGGCGATTTTATTCTGGTAAACGACGGATTAATTAAGCTGCTGGTTCAGGAAACCTCAGATCGGGATGTGTTTTGCGAAGTGGTGATCGGTGGCACCCTGTACGACCGCAAGGGGATTAATTTACCGGGGGTAAAGATTTCCGAACCTTCACTGACAGAAAAAGACCGCAAAGACTTAGCCTTTGGATTGGAGAATGGTGTAGATTACGTGGCACTTTCTTTTGTGCGCGATGCGGAAAGCGTAAAGGAGATCAAAGAATTGATCGGAGAGCGTCGGGTGCCGGTTATCGCCAAGCTGGAAAAACCGGAAGCGTTGGAGAATCTGGACGAGATTATTGCAGCCGCGGACGGTGTGATGGTGGCCCGAGGCGATCTTGGGGTGGAGATTTCTTCCGCACGGGTGCCGGTGGTGCAAAAGCAGATCATCGAAAAAGCCTTGGCCGCCGGTAAACCGGTGATTACTGCCACTCAGATGCTGGATTCCATGATGATGCATCCCGTACCCACGCGCGCAGAGGCTTCCGACGTGGCCAACGCCATCTTCGACGGCAGCGACGCCGTGATGCTTTCCGGCGAAACGGCATTCGGCAAATACCCGCTGGAATCCATACGCATGATGCGTACCATCATCGAAGAGTCCGAAAAGTCTTTTTCTTATTTCCGCTTAAATCCCGTTAAATTCTGGGAAAATCGCAAACTGAACTTCGCGCAGTCTGTGTGTGAATCCGCTTTTTACAGCTCCAAGGAAATCAAAGCCCGCTGGATTGTTGTTTTTACCGAAACCGGTTCCACGGCGCGCATCATGTCCAACCTGCGACCGGGAACGCCCATTCTCGCACTGACCGGGAATTCCACCACGCTGCGCCGGTTGCATTTGCTTTGGGGTGTAACGCCCGCGTTGATTGATAAAAAAATCGAGATTACCCGCGACATGCATTTCCTTGAAGAATATCTGATTGCCGGAGGATGGGCACAAAGCGGAGATCAAATCGTGGTGATTGCCGGTTCTTCTCAGTCGGCCGGCGGTACCAATATGCTGCGCCTGCATCAAATCCAGTAATCGAAAAATAAAAAATAGTATTGCTTCCTTTTTGATTTCTTGCCATCTTGCCTGGTAGTCATAATCTCTTGTCCGTTTTGGAATACGAATGTCTTTTAACGACTGATTCGTGTTTGTTTGAAAAATTTTGGAGATTAGATGAATTTTCTAGACTGGGTGGTCATCATTTTTTATTTAATATTAATGGTGGCAATGGCGTTTTATCTGATGCGCTCCCAGCACACCACGACCGATTACTATCTGGCCGGCCGCCACATTAAGTGGTGGCAGTCGGGCGCTTCCACCATGGCCACCCAGCTCAGCGCGGTGAGTTTTGTTTCCGCCCCCGCCTTTGTGGCGTTAAAACAGGGCGGCGGACTTAAATGGCTGAGTTATGAGTTTGCCGTTCCATTGGCACTGATACTGGTCATGGCTATTATTATTCCCGTATTTCACCGACATAAAGTGGTCAGCATCTACGAATATCTGGAAAACCGTTTTGACGCTTCAACCAGAACAATGGTCAGTATTTTGTTTCAGTTGGGACGCGGCCTGGCCACGGCTGTGGCGGTTTTGGCCGGCGGTTTGATTTTGTCAACAGCGCTGGGAATCACCACGGTGCAGGCCATTCTGCTGATCGGATTGATTACTGTGGTTTACGACGCGCTGGGCGGAATCCGCATCGTTATTTTAAGCGATTTTTTGCAAATGCTGATTATTGTTGTCGGTATCTTCATTATTGCCGGTATGGCGCTTTATCTGGTGGGTTGGCAGAATGTCTGGTCTGCTTTTCCCGCCCAGCGTTTGCAGATTATCGATACCCGCCACTGGGGATTCACTGCGCAGGGCACGTACGCCTTTTGGCCCATGCTGATCGGTGGATTTTTTCTGTACGCCTCTTATTATGGTTGCGATCAGAGTCAGGTGCAGCGCGAACTGTCGGTGGGCAAAGTAGATGATGTGCGAAAATCCCTGATGGTCAATGCTCTGGGGCGTTTTCCGCTGGTGCTAATGTACACCATGATGGGGGTGTTTGTGGGCGTACTGGTCATGTCTGCTCAGGGGTTACAGACCATCGGTCAGGTTTTGAACATGGCGCCGGAGGCAGTAAAGCAAACCCTGCTCGAAAACCCGGACCGCATGGTACCTATGTTTATCATGGCCTATCTGCCGCATGGTTTGATCGGTTTTATCTTTGTGGCGATTATGGCGGCTCTGATGTCCAGTCTGGATTCGGGCATAAATTCCCTCAGTGCCGTAACCATGAAGGATATTTACGAACGCTACGTGAAACCGCAGGCCAGTGAACGCCATTATCTGATCGTTTCCAAATTGATAACTTTTTTGTGGGGCGTTTTCTGCATTTTGGTGGCCATTGTTTTGGCCGATAGCGGAGAGGCTGTCCGGCAGACCTCCATTGTGCTGATCAATGCCGTGGGCAGTATGCTTTACGGCCCGATTTTAGCCGCGTTTTTGTTGGGTATCTTTACCGTCGGCCTGAACGGCAAAGCGGTCAGAACCGGCATGACAGCGGGAATTTTATTCAACGCCTGGTTATGGTTGTTTACTTCTGTATCCTGGATGTGGTGGAATGTGTCTGGTTTTTTGATGACGCTATTGACGGCACTGCTGGCCGCTTATGCCGGCAGGAAAACAACCATCCGGTGGGATTTCCGTCCCCAAAAGGAAACGACCCGTATCCGCTGGCCGTTGGTTTATGCATTAGTGGGTTTTTACTTTTTCCTGATTGTTCTCATTGCCTTTTGGATTGAACAGGGGCTTCGATGATGAACAGCTTATAACGTTTTAACCTAAGAGTGCATAGGAATTCCACAGTTACCCGAAGTTTTTAATGCAAATAAGTCTTTTCCCTTTTGTTGTACTTAGCATCTATTTGGCAGTTTTTTTTCGTTTTTATTTTTTCGCGGAAGACGCAAAGAATCGTTAAGTTTCTTATTCAAAAATATTTTTTCTTTTCCCCGATACGTTGCTTAGTGCTTACTTAGCCAAGTTTTTTTAAGGTGAGCAATTCAAAAGATTTATTTTTTTGTTGACTCCTCATTTATGCGGGTGTACTTTTTGTTCGGTTTTATTCCCATTAAAAGAATTAATATTCAAGGAGTAGTTA
>CAZJNP010000042.1:0-12453 GCA_964547355.1 uncultured Calditrichaceae bacterium | reverse complement strand
GCCCAGCCCCTTAAAGCGGTATTCGGCGCCAAAATGGAAGCGCATGTCCCGTTTTTCCGAGTAATCCACATCCAGTAAAAGATGCATGATGCTGCCGCCGGCGCCTAAATAAATCCGCCGCATGAATCCCAGACGTACCGACAAGGGAAATTCATCGATGTCGATGCCCTCGTTCACCTGCGGTGTAAAAAGATTTCGTACCGATAATCCGATCGACCAGTCGCGCAGCAGAGCGGAAGAAAACATCTCCGGGCGGTACATCAGGCCGGCGTCCATACCCACACCGTAATCGGTCAGATCGCCCTCATCGTATAAATTAGACCAGGCCCGGCGCATGACCCGCACGGTGATACCAGGAGTAAGATACCAGGGGAACCGTTTGGCATAAGAAAAAAAGATCTGGGTTTCGTCAAAGGAGAACGTCCCCAATTGATTTTCCAGAATATCGCGTTGTTCGATGCCCCCGGTTCCGATCCGGCCCACGCCAAAACCGAAGGTGCCCAGATTAAGCGTGGGGTAGGCGTAACCCAAAAAATCGTACAGAGTGCCTTCAAACAAAGTGGCATGAAAAAACGTAACGCTTTGCTGGTACACATATTCCAGACCGGCCGGGTTCCAGAAGACGGCCGTGGGGTCTTCCGCCAAAGCCGTATAGGCACGTCCCAGCCCCATGGCCTGAGCGCCAAATCCAATGCTCAGGTTGCTTTCGGTTCCTCCCTGCCCCTCCTGCGTTTGTCCCGGCACGGTAAAAACGGCGATTAAAAACACCGCTAGCGTAACAATCTTTATCTTCCTGAATTTCTTCATTATTGAAACCCGCTTATTTTATGAAAGCAATTTTCGTTATATATCGTTTTTTAGGCTGCCCGTTTAAAGGCTTTACATCCATCACGCAGAGATAAACGCCGTTAAGCACCCGGTAGCCGCGATCGTTCCGGCCATCCCATTTAATCAGATTATTGTACAAACCGGCGCTTAACCCGGTGACGGATTTCGACCATACCAGCTCGCCCACCAGCGTAAAAATCCGCACTTCCACATCCGAAGGATCGGTCAGACGGAAAGCAATATTGGTTTGTTCGTACCTGCGACCGAACGGATTCGGAAAATTGTAAAACGCGTCGCCCGGATTGTCCGAAACCACCGTCATTGTTTTGGATATGAGCGCTTCGCTCTCCTGAATCTTGTTGCCCAGACTGTCGATGATTTCCAGATAATTCTCCGGATCAAAATCATAGGCGTACACATTTTCCAGCACCGCCCGGAAGCCGCGGTTCACTACGTTATCCTGAAAGCGTGCCAGAATCACAAATTTAGCTTCGGTTTTGGCGTCGATTTGCGCTTCTTCCGGGAAGATCAGCCGTACCGGATTAGCGGTAGTGTCGGATAACTGAAAATCGATATAACTCACCGCCTTCTGAGGCGACGCCTTTTTGCCCAGTCTGGATTGCAATTCTTCTTTATTCACCACGCTGATGGATTTGAGCATGGAAAATAAGGCGGCAGAATTTAACCGGGTCTCTTCCGTGGGTTTGCCTACGGTAGAATAAAATCCCAGCGACAACCCTTTGATTTTCAACGGATCGTCGTAATCTTTATTGGAAACATCAAAAGCCATCAGCGGCACGTTATCCTGGGCCACCGTAAAAGAGGTATCCGTAACCACCGAATGATCCACGGTAACCAGAATTGATTTTTTACGGATGCGCACCGGAAACGACACCAGGCTGGAATCGGCGTCCGGCTGGGCCGCAACCAGGCTGTTTTTATCCAGAGGCAAGCGGCTCAGTTTCAAAATCAGATTCGCCGTCACATCCGCTTGCGGTGCTTTCACCACCCAGCTCAGCGTTTGTCCCGTATCGCTGTAACTATGCTCCCAATCGAATCCCTCCTTCAGGGTAAATCCCAGCGCTTTAATGGAGGAATCCAGAACCACGGTACCAGTGCCGGTAAAGGGCGCATAAGAAAGCTGGCCGCTGTTTCCGGCGTACGAGAGTTTCACAGACAGTTCGATTTCCTGTCCGCGCGAGGCCAGTCGGGTATTGGCCACCGCATAAGGTGCCACTTTAAAGCCGCTTAGCGCCAAAACCGTGTGTTTCTGAATATAAACCGTCCGCTGCTGTTGTGACTGTATCTTTTGCCCGCTGTTCGCATCTTCGGCCGTCAGAATATAGGTCAGGGTTTCCGTTCCGGTGCCAGAGTAATCGGATGGCACCTTCAAGCTCCAGACCGCCTGTCCGTTCTCGTTCAGAGGTAAAATTTGCGGTTGAACCGTAGCTAATGTTGCCGGCAAAATCAGTTGCGCCTGCGGATTGGTTACTGTATTTGTCAACTCAGCTTGCAGGGTAAATGTAAAACTTTGTCCGGTGGAAAGCGTATCCTGCACTGCCGAAGTTAAAGATTGAATTTCCGCCGGTCCCACGATATGAAGCGCCTTGATTTCGGTGGGATTCTGAACCATCGCCGGCTGGTTGCTGTTGACATCCTGTGGAGGATCAAGAATATCCACGGCCAGTTCATTATCGTTGAGCGCTAAAAGCTGTTGTATGGTGGGCGCGCCTAATCGTCCGCCCATAATCGCCGGACCGTAAACGGAACGATTGCCAGCCAATGCGGTTGACGTGCCGGATTCTTTGACGCGCAGCCACCAGTCAAACGGAACGCCATCCGTGAATTGCCGGATCGAATCCTGCGGCAGCGGGTTACCCTGGGCATCCACCAGCTCGAAGCGGTCGCCGATCCGAATGCGTGCCTGTCCCTGACCCACAGCCTCGGCGGCGCCCTGTTTATTTTTCGCTACCGCCTGCAACCGGAATATCTGCCCGCTGGACACCGTATCGTCCACTGCTCCGGGCGGTTCCACGATCTTTAAGCTCAAGCGTATATTCGTGCGTTCGATGACGTTCGGAGTTAACCCCGGTGAAGTTGCTTGTTTGCTTAAAGCACTGTTTTCATCAATTCCGGAAACGATCACGGAAATGGCGGCGCCTTCCGCCGGTACCTGGTCGGGTGCCACCACCCGCCAATCGACGGAATCTTCCGGGGCTTTCAGCGTCAGGTCTACCCGGGAACTGTCCAGAACGGCGTAGCCCTGCGGCAGAATAATCCTGGCTGCGCGGTTACTATCCGCAACAGCTTCGTTAAAGGCAAACCGCGTGCGCACCATAAAAGTCTGTCCGGTGGAAATTTCTCCGTCCCTCGCACCATCCGGAGACACAATTTCCAGAGGCTGAACCGTTACGGCACCGGCCGGAACCGTTCTAACCCGCACCGTATCCCGGCTCTTCGTCAACCCTGCCTGCTGATTGGTGTTGACATCCAGCGGAACAGTAAAGAATCTTACGATGAGGTCGTCATAATCAGGCGCGCTGGTCGTTTGATCCGCCTGCACCTGCCATTCCACATATTCCGTCTGGGAGGTAAACGCACGAATGGCCGATCCGCTGTTAGGAAAACTGAATCTGGATGTAAGTTGCAATTGTAAGGTGCCGGAGCCGTAATCGGCGGTGCCATCATTTCGAACTGCCGCTCTGATCGTAAATTCCTGCCCTTTTGAGACCACCGAATCCAGCGCACCGGCAGGACCGGAAATCGTGGATGTGACGCTCAACGCAGCCGGCAACATGGCCGAAACGGTTTCAACATTGTCCAGCGGCTGGTTGATTTCAATGCGCTTTTGTGTCCTGTCAAAAGCCGAATCAGCTCGCACAATAAACTGCACATCACCGGCGTTGGTTATGGCGGTGGTGTGTGTGTACTCGGCAGACTGGGCCGGCGGAATATCGTGCAGAACAATACCGGTTAACAAATCGTTTTCGCGCAGCAGGCGTAAATGAGCGGTCGTGATGGTATCCGCGCCTAAATTGGTGACTTTTACCCGCAGGTTAAAAGGATGATTCACATTGACGTAAGGCGCGTTGGGTGCCAACGCATTCTTTACAATCAATAATGAATCGATTCTGAAAACCGCCGGAGAAATGACGGTAAGGGTATCTGTGTTGAGGATAACATTACTGATGTCATCGATCTTGACCGTGCGAATGTCAGAAAAAGTAACCCTGGGCGCCGGAACAATTTCCCCGAGCGTGGCATCGGACACCAGATTGAAACGATAGGGGAAAATGCGCGTCTCTCCGGCGCGCAGTGTGTCCGGAAATGACGGTGCGCTGCGGATCAACCATTGATCGTTAACGGAAGTCCCGTCGCTGGCCTTTTGAAAATCGAACGTAATGGAACGCAGTACGGCATTAGACGCACCCTGATTTGTTAGTTCCAGTCTGAGCGGAATCTGGCCCTGCCCCTGTCTGACGCGATTCGAATCGGCATAGATATGGCTAAAAACCACTTCGGCTGCCGGAATAATCCGAAGCGCCTGGGTGCTGGTGCCGCTGGAATGCAAATGGCTTCCGTCCGGCAGCTCGCCTACCGCTTCCCAATACAGATCGTAACTACCAGGCGCCACATTTTCCGGCAGGATCGTTTGCAAGTAGGAAACAAAGCCCGTGTCCAGCATACTGGTCTGGGCGTCTTTACCCTTCAGTGTGTATCTGCCTGAAAGGTAAATGTCGTCCATCCCCGCACCAACAAACCGTATGAAGGTGGAATCGGGCAGCAGAGTGAGGTCGGCCGTTCCGGAATCCACAAAGGCGGCCTGGAACGAAATCGCCTGTCGCGCAACCGCAGTGTCCGGATTGAGCGAGTGTTCCACATAATAAGGCTTTCCGCCGGAAGCCACTTCCATCACCGCCCGGGTCGTAGATTCGATGACATCCGCCCCGTTATCCAGACTAACCTGACCGTAAACATACATGTTTCCGGTGTAAAATTCTTCCGGAATATCAAACCGGAAGGTGAGTTCATTATTGTTTTGAACCTGCAGAACCGTCAACGTATCCGTGCGCTGGTAATTATCCACAATCAACGCATCCCCGTTTTCATCCCGGAAAAGAAGCCGGGTGCCCACTTCATCGATCGTCTTTGGTCCTACGCTATTGCTGACGATCATCGAGGCCGTGATGTTCTTTTCGCCCCAGACGACCTTCTCTTTGCTAACCGTGATATGGGTAATGGTAATCAAGCTGTCACCGTAGGCCAGCGTGCCCACATTGAGCTGCTCGTCAACGGAAGGCTCACCGGTGGAACTGCCTCTAAGCGTTAACAGCAGGCGATACGTGCCCTGATCCAGGCCGGTTAAATACGTTTCGCGAAAGACTAGCGCCGTTTGCGCCCCTTCTCCTGCAATACGAAGCACGCTGGTGTCCGCCAGATGAATCTGGTAATAGGAAGCAGAAAAATCATCATTCCATAGTTCCAGATAAGAGCGGGTGGAATCCACGTCAATGGCCGCCTGTCCGTCGTTGCGCAGCCTTACGGTAAACACCAGATTTTCGTTGCCGGCCGTTTCGGTGGGATCGGTACTCACCCATAACAGATCAGCCGGAGTAAGAATTTCAAAGGCGGCGGCATTGGTGGTGTCGTCGGCTACAACCGCCTGGGAACGCACATCGATTCCGGACACGGACGCGCTGACCTGATCCGTACCCGAATAGCTGTCCGTGTTTACTTCAATCTCAAAAATCAATGTATCCGTAACGCCACCGTTAATATTAAAGGGTGTACTGTGGCTGGAAAGCACAGGATTAAAATCGATTTGCGGCGCGCCCGGGTCAAAGCTGACTTGCGCCTGGTTAATCTGAGCCGCGCTTTCTCCGCTGTTCACCAGTTCCACATAAACACGTCCGTTTTGCTGTCCCTGGTGCATGGTATCCGGTACCACCCATACAGAAGCGATGGCAATTTGCGCCTTTTGCGTTACGTTCAAATTCCCGGGCGATGACGTGGTGTCCACTGCGCTTGAATACCCGTCATTCACATCCTGATAAACGGCACGTGCCTGGGCTTCATAATCACCGGTAAACGCTGTGTCCGAAACATCCACATCAAACGTAAAACTTAGAGTTTTTCCTGCAGAGAGCACCCCCGGTAACGAAGGATTGTCCTTACGTGTTATCGTGAACCGTTCGTTCTGATTCTGGCCGTTTAAAATCAGATTAAATTGCACCGAATCGATCTGAGCATCCGAACGATAGGTGCCTGCCGCATTGGCCACCACCACCGTGCCTGTAAGATTTTGCTGACCGGTGGAAGCACTGTCCGGACTGAGGGTTACTTGCTGAATGGTAATCTGCGGTCTCTCCTGCACTGTCCAGAAATCATAAACCGCGGAATCGCTGACCCAGTAAATTTTCCCCGTCACATCTTCAGACAGATGAATCCGGGCGGTAATGGTATCCGGACCGGTAAGCGCGGATTCATTGACATCGATCGGGACCGTATAGGTTTGTTCGTAATTAGCGTCCAGTTGACCCAAAGACGGCGAAATGGTTCCTATTGCGTAAGCGGAGGCGTCGTTGTGGCTAAACAGGAGCTGCAAAGAATCCAGCGTCACCGGACTGTCGCTCTCGTTGCGAACGCGTACCTTCACATTAGTTCCCTGCTGCCCGATCGAAACCGAACTTTGCGCCACCCGCACAGAAACCAGGCTTACCGCCGCTTCGCCGCTGGTAATACGCCACACAAGAGAATCTGTGCTGGTATAATCATGCGACTCTGAGGCGTAAGTGTCCGTATAGGTGACCGCCGCGTTAAGCGTATCAAGACCGGTGGCGGAATTAGGTTTCACGTCAATATAATCCGTCACCGTGGTATCCGCACCGCCGGCTACGATAAAATTCACGTCCGGATAGTGGTGGGTGTACAGGCCGATGCGTTCGTTCAATGTTAACGCAGTGATCAACGCCGGTGCCTGCCCGGTATTTTCGATAAAAATTTGCACCGGAATATTTTCCTGTCCCAGATTCACCACGCTGTCCTGGGAAGTAATGGAGGTAACCTGAATCTGAGCCGGCGTGGTTACTGTCCAACTGTCCGTGACCGTGGCGTCATTGTCGCGTATTGTGGAATCAATCCCCGCGGCCACGTAATTGGAATCCCTGCCAGCCGCCCGGGCGTTTAGAATCTGATCCCCGGTTGCCGCGTCATCCGGCACGGTCAAATGCAAGGTAAATTTTTGGGCAGCGCCGCCGCTGATGGTAAACGGAAGCGCCGGAGTGATCTGGTTATATGTGTTATACGGCGTTACCGCAATCGAATCGATGATGAGCTTTGCCCCGCCCCCGTTGGAAATCACCACCTGTACCGTCGTATCCGCGCCCTGGGAAATATGTGTGGCTTCGGCAATCACGGAATCGATCACAATTTCCGCCGGTGACTGGATGTTTAAAGCGTCCGGCGCGTCATGGTTTTGATTATAAATGGCATGATTTTCTGTGCCTTCCAGATGAATCTGCACCGGGTAACTGCCAGGATTTTCATTGGTGTACCCCTGTTCAAAATACAAAACCGTGGTCGAATTTCCGGGAATGACCAGGGGAGAAATCAACCGTCGGCTAAAACCCGGTATGCCGGAAAAATTCATCCGACTGTTGGTCGTGTCCACAACCAGAGCCGCTTCTCCGTCGTTGCGCACGGTGGCGGTTGGCGCCATGTATTGTCCGGAAGAAATTTGCATCGGATGATTGGCTGTAACGACGATCTGCACCTTCTGCTGCACCAGCCAGCTATCGGTGGTATCTGCCGCCTGATCGGACAAAAGGCTTTGATCGTAAAGATTGGTACCGTAGGCAGTGGCATTCAGCACCTGCGTACCGCTGGAGGCGTTGTCCAGCACGGTTACGTAAAACATAAACGTGTCGCGATCCGCCGGCTGCAGAATTTTATCGCTTGTTTTGAACAGCGTGGCGCTGTCGTAACCGGTTTCCGGCAGATTCAGGCGCAGGCTGTCTACACGTAACTGGTATGCGCCGCTGTTTTCCACTCGTACCTGAACCGGGATTCCGGTTTGTGAAGTGCTGACAGAATCATAAGAGCTGAAAACGGAAAGAACGCTGATGGTACCCGGACGAATGATGCGCCAGTCGGCATAAACGGAAGTTTTTTGCTCCTGATAGGTCTGTTCGCTGTTTTGATCCTGAAAAGAGATTCTGACCCGGAAAGTGTCCGGGCCGGTGGCAGCGTCGGCGGCCACTTTAATGCGGTAATACAACGTATCCGTCTGATTTCCCGCTAATTGGTAAGGGAAAGATTGCAGAGAAGTTAACGTGTAAGAAGAAAGATAACTGATTTGAACGCTATCGGCTTCAGGAATGACGGCCGTTGCCTGCCCGATATTGCTAATGGCAATTTTTAACGTATCCCCCTCTTCCCCCTGAGCAGCAAGGGAATCGGTTAATGCCATAGCGGTATTTTCCAGATCGGCCACAGTCTGCACTTCCAGGCTGTCCCCATTAGACGCGGTGTACAGCGTATCTCGTGTGGGACTGCCGTTGACCGTTCCATAAAAATAGGCCGTTCCGGCATACTTTGTTCCCGTAGGCAGATTAACGGTATCGGCTGTAAAATGAATATGCGTGCTTGTATTGGGCCCCAGAGTTTGATCACCATCTAAATAAAAGGTTTGTGTATCGAAGACAAACCGGGTGGAATCTTTGTTCAACAGATAATTGTAATCCCCGGCGTTTTGAACTTCCAGGGATAAAGAAACTACTTGATTCTCCGATACAGTTTGCGGGCTGAATGACACATAATCCAGTTGAATGCCGGAAGTAACCGTAAAACGGTCAGTTCGGGCTGCTTCATTATCGTAAATCTGATCGCCGGTGCTGACAATGGTGGCATCCACACGACCATCTACCTCATATTCGCCCACATTTGCGTTATCCGGTACATCCACGGAAAAGAACAAGTCGGCGTGATCGCCCGGAAAAACTTCCGTAGGATTGGCAGCGTCCGGGTGAACTACAAACCCTTCCGCCGGATTGAACGTCAGCGTGGCCTGATCGATGGTCATATTTTTATTAGAGGCATTGGAAACCCTCATTAATATCCGGTTTAACGTACCGCCGCGCGCTACCGCTTTTTCCGCAGGATCCTGTATTTCAATATATTCAATATGCAAAGGTTCAATGGAAAGTTCGCCCACATCAGTGGTTAACACACCGTTCAGGTTAATATCGTCATTGATGCCGGAGAATTGTATCTGGGGCGTGTAATTGCCGCTGGTAAAGCCAGTATCAATGATTACCTGATTAAAGCGTAAGGTAATATTTTCCTGTCGGGCGGTTAAAACAGCAGGCGAATCCAGAGCCGTGTATATGGTATCTATGTCATTTGTAAACGAAAATATGGTGTTCGCCACATCCAGCTCCACATCGTTGGGACCGGGATTGGATACCTGGAGTCTGAAAATCACCGTATCACCCGTAGTGGCGACTTTGGGATCCAGCGAATTCGAAACATACGTGACGCCGTAAATCTTGAAATAGGCCGTATCTGCCAATCCATCTACATACGCTTTGGCCGTAGAAGAGTCGGCGTCTATAGGTGTAATGTACACGCTGGAGGCCAGGCCGGAAGCGTCGCTGGCATCAGTGTGATTTGAAAACCGATTCACCGGTTCAAAGACCACCACGGCATTTTCCACATCGTTTCCGTATTGATCTTCCACTCTGGCCTGAACCGGCTGGTTGCCCCCGGCGATCGCCGTCCGGTTGTTGCCGTAATAACTTAAGATATTTTGTGCAGCATCCGCCGCCGCCGTAGCGAAAAAGAATTGCGTACTCAGCGATCCGCTTTGCACACGCAAAGTGTCCTGTCCGGCCTGCGTACGTAACGTCCAGCTTGTGGCGGCAAATCCCTGGCTATTAGTGTAAGACGAATCGTTTACGGCACTCACGCTGCCGTCACCATACGGCGTCCAAAGCACTCCCGCCTGTTCAATGGGATTTTCGTAGGCATCGACGATTCTGATTTTCACGCTGTCCGATAACGCCTGCCCCACGGTACCCGATTGATTGTTCCCGGAATACACAATGATGCTGTCGGGTACATCGGCGATGGCGGTTACGATGAAGGTAATGGGATTATTTCGCAGTGCACTGTTATGCGCGCAGACGCGATACGTTCCTGCTTTACTGCCGAGTGTAAATTCCGTTTGGGCATAGCCGTCTGCGTCTGTGACGGTGGAAACCGTATGGATGATATAATCGCTGCCACCCTCAGGATAAGCGTTCAGGGAATCCACTGTAAAAGTAATACTCGTCCCTTCAACAGGGTTGTTCAGACTATCCAGAACCTGAACGATAAACGGCTGGCTCAATTTATTAGCCACGGTATCCTGCTGGCCGCTGCCACTGACATAGTCCATGCTATCCGCAGAAGAACTTAAGGCCTGTGCAAAAAACCAAACCGTGGTCGGGATATCCGGAATGGAAGCCTGGGCAGAATCCAGCCCCACCGTGCTCTTTAAACGCCACCGGCTTCGGGAAATACCCTGCCCGTCTGTGGCATCGGTAGTGGGTGAAACTTCCCCACCTGTATTCGTAGACCAATTGACCGTTACACCGGAAATCTCGTTGCCGTAACTATCCGTGACTTTTACGCTTAAGGAATCGTTAATGTAATGATTTACCTGGGCCGAAACGGTATCCGTCGGGCTGTACGTTACCAGCGCCGGAGCTCCCGGCACCACTTTAACGATCTCCGAATAATCGCTTAAAGTACCCTGCGTTATTTTTAATTGAGCCGAATTGGCGATTCTAAAATAAAAACGATTCTGATTGGTATCCGTGGCAGCATTCTTGAAAAAACCGATGGTATCCCCCACCACGGACCAGGCGACATCTTGCAAACCGAGGTAATTGCCTGAGGCGTCGTATCCCGCGGCAAACAGGTCCAGAGAATCCCCGGCTGTGCCGGTGTAGGTTCCCAGTTCCGCGCCATCCGCTCCCGCTTCCGTCTGAATGCGCAGCTCGGACAAAGAGCCGGCATTCACCGTAATCGTACCGGTTTGATCGTCGCTCCAACCGTTGCTATTGGTCGTATATACATAGCCGCTGCCTGTTTGCGTCGGATGCAAGGAGGTGTAGTAGGTGTTCAGACTATCCCCGAGCCCTGTGAGTGTGCCACTCACATGCCAGTTAACGTTCACATTTCCGGTAAAATTATCGTCCGCATCATAGCCGGCCGAATACAAATCGGCCATACTTCCGGCTACCATCACGCTGTCGCCAAACTCTACGCCGCCGTTATTAGGAGCCGTCCGGATGACCACCCGTACGGTGGCTCCTGTATTCACGGTGATCAAACCGCTTTCATCCGAAATGGCGCTGTTGGCGTTAGCCGTTGCTTTAATGGTGCCGGAACCGCTGAAAGTAGCGTCAAAATAAATGCTGTCTGTGGGATTGGCGGGTGTGATTTGATCGATTACGCCTGTGCTATCCCAGTTTGAAGCAACCCGCCCGATATAATTTCCATCAAGATCGTAACCGACCGCATATAAAACCAAATGCTCGTCTGCAGTAATGGTCGTATCGCCAAGAATGTGTCCGTCAGCCTGATCATCCGTTTGAATGCGCAGCTCTGCCAAATCTCCAACCGATACGGTAATAGTGCCCGTTTGGTCCGAAGTAACCAAAGGATCGGAGTAGGTGGCTTCAATTTGTCCCGATCCCGGCTGAGTGGGATTAAATCCAAACTTTGCTCCGGTGGCGTTCACACTTTCCAGCGTGCCGGTGGAAGACCAGGTCACTGTGGTATCGGAAAGATAGTTCCCATACTGGTCGTAACCGGCCGCATAAAAATAAACCACATCATCCGTAGTGATCGACATGGTTCCCACTTCAGAACCTTCGTTTCCGGCTTCCGAACGAATAAGCACATAGTTAAGCGCTGCCGCGTTCACTGTGATCACACCGCTCTCTCCGTTCACGCTGCTGTCTCCGCTCTTCTCTGCACGCGCAGTAAAACTACCAGCCACCGTGTCCGTGACCACTACGCTCACGCTGCTGCCACCGCCAAAACTCACGCTCGTGCCCACGTCAAACCAGGCCGTGCTGCTGCCCGGCGTACTCAGATTAATCACATCCGTATTCGATACCGCGTTCCCGTACTGATCGCGGGCTGTGATCGTGTAGCTTATCCCTGTGCCTGCCGTGGTCGTCTGATCGCCGGAAGGAGTGAACGAATAATACGATACCTGACCCGTCTTTAACGGCAGAATGATCGTATCCAGCACTGTGTTGTAACTGACTTCTATATGATCTTCCACATAGCCCGACGAATCGCTTGCCGTGTACAGCGCTTCCGCCAAACCGCTACCGTCCGTCGCATCGCTCGCGCTCACCGAACCGCTAAAAGTCCCGTTGCCCTGGATGCGCTGAAACGTCACACTTACTCCGCTGATCGCGTTACCGTACTGATCCAGCAAGCGTACCTGCTGGTTGCGTTCCGCGCCTACCTCGATACTGTCCTGACTGGAAACAATCACAAAATGATCCGCGGCTGCCGCGTTCACTGTGATCACACCGCTCTCTCCGTTCACGCTGCTGTCTCCGC
>CAZJNP010000041.1:0-12500 GCA_964547355.1 uncultured Calditrichaceae bacterium | reverse complement strand
GATCAGCAGTCCGCCCATGGCGCTTTGCATGTACTGGGGCATCTTCAAATTGTCAAAAAAATCTTCCGAAAAATATAAAACTTTAATGAAGGTTACCGCTACAATACCCGCCAGAAGCCCCAAAACCACGTAATTAATTAACTCCAGGGGAGAATACAAATGGTAAGCGGGTACAATAAAGGCGGGAAAATCTCCCAGAAAATGGCGCGAAACAATAGTGGCCGTAACCGAAGAGATTACAATCGGGCTGAATTGCGGAACCGCAAAGTCGCCCAGAATAATTTCCACGGCAAACAGCGCGCCGGCCACCGGAGCATTAAACGCGGCAGCAATGCCGGAAGCGGCTCCGCAGGCCACAAAAATTCGCATACGTTTCTGATTCACCCGGAAAAACTGTCCCAGGCTGGAACCGATGGCCGAGCCGATCTGGATCACCGGACCTTCGCGCCCTACCGATCCGCCGGCGGCAATGTACAAAGCGGAAGAAAACAGTTTGGCTACCACCACCCGGGCCCGAATCACGCCGTTCCTGAGTGCGATCGCTTCCATTACTTCCGGTACACCATGCCCCTTGGCCTCTTTGGAATAGAACTGGATGATTAATCCAACAATAAAACCGCCGGTCACAGGGATCAGCAGCTTCCAGTACCAGGCAATGGCACCCACCGTATCCAGATTAAAATCGCCTCCCCAAAAAAGGTGCTGGAATTCTTTAATGGTGAACTGAATAAACACCGCGCCGTATCCGCCCATTAATCCAATCAGCACCGCCATGATCAGCACAAACGAGTGCTCGGTCATTTTAGCCCGGTCAACGGTAATCAGAAATTTTTTGTACCAACGTTTAATGGTGCGGTTTAACGGAGATTCCGGTTTTGTTATCTGCATGAGAAATTACTTGATGGGTTGGATTTGGACAGACTTAATTCTATTATTCTGATCGACTAACACGGCTTTAGTTTTAAATCCGGGAATTTCTTCTGCGCTGAGATGGACATAGGAGATAATAATCAACAGATCGCCCACCTGCCCTAACCTGGCGGCGCCGCCGTTCAGGCAGATTTCGCCGCTCCCCCGTTTACCCTTAATTAAATAGGTGGTAAACCGGTCGCCGGTGTTGATGTTTACCACATCCACTTTTTCGAACGGTAAAAGGTCTGCCGCTTCCATTAATTCTTCATCGACCGTCAGGCTGCCTTCATAATTCAGATTGGCTTCGGTCACCCGTGCGCGGTGTATTTTGGATTTAAAAAAGATGCGTTCCATTGTTCCACTTTCATCCATTGGTTCTGGCCTGAGGCGGCCTGTTATTTTAAGGACGCGCGAATTTAAAAAATATTCCCTGTCCGGGCAAATCGTCCGGTTATTTTAATTCTTTACAATATTAAATATGCGAATAAAAACATTTTACACGGTTCAATTTTTTTGTAAAAGACCCCTTTGCTCGTTTCAGAACAAACCCAATGAACCGTTCGGGATTTCCAGATTTTCGCCCCACCTCTTCCTGAACCAAAGATAGCACTCAGAGAGCAAAAGCCCAAAACTATTATCGGCGCTCCTTTAGGTGGCTTGAATGCCCGCCCCGGGTATAACGTACGCTCCGGTGCACTTTTTTTCGTGTTTACTTTTCGCCCAGCGGTGCATGCCCCTCAGCCCTTGTTTTACATTCAAAAACAATAACCACTAACCATTGACAAAACCCAAAAACCGCCGACCTACGGTAATTCAATAGGATTGATATAAAATAACCAGCGTAAAGAAATCCCCTTTCTTGCGATGAGGAGGCTGTTGCAGAAAGACAATATTAAGGGCTAAAGCCCTAATATTTTTTAGATACTGCATATTCCCCAAGCTGAAGCTTGGGGTTATTGATATGACGTAACTCGTTAATAATTAGGTAAATACCCCCGACTTTCCCCGTAAGGACTCACTTTTGTGATAAGTCAGGGCGAACGAGAGCCCTCCCATTTTTTAAGCCTCCGATGAGCAGGGAGGGGGACACAGGGGGAGGGTGCTACTTCACCAGCAGCATGCGTTTCACCGCGGTAAAGTCGTTGGCCCGCAACCGGTAGATGTACACCCCGAATGCCAAACCGCTACTGTCGAAGCTCACTTAGTGAATCTCGGCCAATACTCTTTGATGTGTACGGGGCCAATATATTTAAGGTAAGATGTGGTATTTTCCAGTTCGGCCTTTGAGATTGTTTTTCTAAAAATAATATTTATCTTCAGCCTTTCATGAGAATACAGGTCAATGGTTTTATCGTTAATCTTGTTTCTTATTTCTCCTAACGTTTTGGAATTCTTAAGAATAATTTTTGATTTATCTTATACCGCAGTAGCGAACTAATCTTTTTCTGTTCTGGGGATAACTCTCTTTTTTGTTTATCGATTACAGAGGCCGCCTTATTTCTTATCTTTAGTTAATCCTTGTTTATATCTGCGTATGAATTAAAGGAAAGGGTGATAAAAAAGTAATGGAAACAGATAAATTTTTTTCATGATTTGCTCCTTAAAGTTTGTTAATTTAAGGGGCAAACAGACGTAATTTGTTTCGCACCTTGATTCCGTATGCATATTTCATCGGGCTTTTATTTTTCATCAATCATAGGCTTCACCTCTTTTTAATTTGTTTAATCACTCATCCATATCATGGTTAACAAAGCAGGACGATTTTCATATCCTACTGTTACAACCATATTATCTTTAATATCAACAGACACATAACTTCCATATAGTTTTGTAGGCAATGTTTTCCAGCTTATACCGTTAAAATGAGCAATGAGACCAAAGGCTCCGACAACATATATATTGTTAATATCTATCCCCCTAATTC
Organism: uncultured Calditrichaceae bacterium; assembly: GCA_964547355.1. Classification (GTDB taxonomy): domain Bacteria; phylum Calditrichota; class Calditrichia; order Calditrichales; family Calditrichaceae; genus CAZJNP01. Next base: position 9,664 of record CAZJNP010000041.1, on the reverse strand, counting down.
TATTCATAAAATAAGGTATCTCATCATAAAATAGTCTCCATTTTCTATTTACTTCTTTAGTAAATATTCCATCTCCGCAGGCAAACACTCGTTTTCTATTTTTAAACCAAACCGAATAAGGCTTTCTATCGTTGAAGGGCCAGTTAACTCTTTTTACTGTATCCTGTTGAATATCCAGAACAAGTTTATTACTATTTGTATATACCTGTGATGCTGCACATAGTATATAGGGTTTCCCTGTTTTGTTATCAATCCCACCCCAAATATCCTGAATATTTTCATCTGTTCCACTCTCTATCCTTCGCCACTCCTGCCCGTCGTAATGGGCAATTAGTCCGTTATTGCCCACCACGTACAAATTCGAACTCGATGTGCCCCAGATTTTGTTTAAACCATAACCTGTTAGTACATCTGGAACGGGGTACTCCACAAATTTATTACCATTCCACTTAACGAAAGCAGAAAACCAAACATCATTATGAGAAAAGGCGAAAACTGTATTTATTGTCCAGAACCATCCACCATACGTAATTTTTTTCAATTCCCACTTTTCTCCATCCCAGTGGGCAGCGTTGTATGTGTCATCTGTGGTGTAAATCTCGCCTACTGCCCAGATGTCATTTTCATCAATAATGGCCACGTCGTAAAAACTGCTGCTGCCGCCCTGGCCGCCGAACTCCCAGCTCTGCCACTCAAAATCATGGCTGGTGGTGTCCATGGTGGTAGCGGTAACGGTAACGCTTTTTGCAACGGCTCTAGTTCCTTCTACCAGCTCCGCCCGGTAGCGGTAGCTCGCGGCCGGCTGTAAGCCCGCATCGTACAGCAGCATATCATCGGCAGTAAACAGTTTGCTTACCACCACGCTGTCCTCCCGGTACAGGCGCAAAGTTAATTGCACCCTATCTTTATCTGTAATATCTGTGTTATCTGTGGTTAATCCCAGCCACGCCTCGGTGCAGGATACGTCCTCCACGGTCAGCTGTATCGTTCCCAAACCGGGCAGCGGTTCGGTGGCTCTTTGGCATGACAAATGAAAAATGACAAATGACAAAAGACAAAACGCGAAAGTGCGCCGGAAGGTGTGCCTTACGGGAGTGGCTCTCGCTAAAGACAAAAGAAAATTGAAAAAAGCATATCGGGGCATGGCATGCTCCTTATCGGTAAATTCAGGCAGCGGTTAAGCGACCGCACGAAGGTTTTAACATACACTGAAAGTTTACTAAATGATCCATGCAAATGCAAAACGGCCAACTTAATCCACAAGGACGGTTTTACGACAGAGCGGTAAGCCCCCGGCCCCGGGCAATAAATTTGTATTTACAGGTAGCCCCCTTTCCAAAAAATAAGAATTTCCTTTCCCTTTTTCTCAGAATTTAGAGCCTGCCGGGTTCAGGCTTTTTTTGATGTGTTAATTTTATTAAAGTTAGGCTGATAATTCTCAAATGGTTTTTGGTATGGCCTTTGCAAACCTACATCGCGTACTATAGTTTTATCTACAGGAGACTCTTTAGATTTCATGAAAATCGATATCAAAAACATGGAAGCGCTCTTTCCTATTGGAACGGTCGCCAAAATGTTCGGGGTTTCAGTGGCCACCCTGCGCCTTTACGAGCAGGAAGGATTGTTACTTCCGCGCAAGAGCAAGGGCAAACACCGCATGTATTCGGCCAGCGATATCAAACGTATCGAATGCATCCGGGATTTAATTGAGCAAAAGGGGTTAAATTTTGCCGGCATCCGTCTGATGCTCTCCACCGTTCCCTGCTGGGAGTTAAAACCGTGTTCCATGGAAGACCGTAAAAATTGCGACGCTTACTACAAATCTCTGGTACCCTGCTGGATGGTGGAAACCAAAGGTGAAAAATGTAAAAATGAGGATTGCTCACTCTGCCCGGTTTATCTGGAATCTGCAGATTGTAAGAATATCAAAGTCATCTTAAAAAAATATTGGAGGACCAACCCTAATGAAGAGTAAGTTTAAAAGGCGTGAATTTATTAAAATTGCCGGAGCCGGAACAGGGAGTCTCCTGTTGGGTTCCCGGTTAATGAACGCCGCGCCGGTGACGGCTCCTCAAACAGACCAATTAATCGAAACCGGCAATGGCGTGGAGCGCACGCCCACCTATTGCGAAGTCTGTTTCTGGAAATGCGCCGGTTGGGTGTACAAAAAGGACGGCAAACCATGGAAAATAATCGGTAATCCGGACGATCCCAACAGCAACGGAAGGTTTTGTCCACGAGGCACTGGGGGCATCGGCATGTACACCGATCCCGATCGGTTAAAAACGCCGTTAATCCGGGTTGAGAAAAGGGGCAAGCAGGTTTTCCGAAAAGCCACCTGGGACGAAGCGCTAGATTATATTGCCGACAAGATGAAAATAATCGCCGATAAATGGGGGCCGGAATGTATCGCCTTATTTACGCACGGCTCCGGCGGCACCTATTTTAAAAATCTCCTGCGCGGCTTCGGATCGAACAATATTGCGGCACCATCCTACGCTCAATGCCGCGGCCCGCGCGAAGAAGCTTTTCTTTTAACCTTTGGCGAAGGGGTCGGTTCTCCGGAACGCACCGACATTGAAAATTCCAAATGCATCGTCTTAATCGGTTCACATATCGGTGAAAACATGCACAACGGACAGGTGCAGGAATTCAGCTCGGCCGTATCCCGTGGCGCTACGGTCATTACGGTGGATCCGCGCTTTTCCACCGCAGCAAGCAAGTCCAAGTATTGGCTGCCTATTAAACCGGCCACAGATCTGGCTTTGCTGCTGGCCTGGATTCATGTCATCATTTACGAAGATTTGTACGACAAAAAATACGTTAAAAAATATACCTACGGTTTTGAAGAATTAAAACGGGCTGTCAAGAACTACACCCCGGAGTGGGCATATCCGATAACAACCATTAAACCACATATCATCCGTCAGACTGCTCGTGAAATGGCGAAAAACGCTCCGGCCACTATCGTTCACCCGGGGCGGCACGTCACCTGGTACGGAGACGACACCCAGCGCGTGCGGGCGGTGGCTATCCTCAACGCCTTGCTGGGATCCTGGGGCCGGAGAGGCGGCTTTTACATGCCAGAAAAAGCGCATGTAAAAAAATATCCAGTACCCAAATATCCCAAACCCAAAAAGAACTGGAAAGACGCCTTCCCCAATCAGTTCCCGCTGGCGAATCTGGCTTTATCTTCGGGCATCTGCGACGCCACCATTCCCACCCCGGACAAAGACTGCTCGTTCAAGGGCTGGATTGTGTACGGCACCAATCTGCCGCTGACCCTACCCCAACCGCAAAAAACTCTGGAAGCGATCCAGAACCTGGAACTTCTGATGGCCATCGACATCATGCCGGCGGAGATTACCGGCTGGGCCGACGTGGTGCTGCCGGAATGTACCTATCTGGAGCGTTACGACGATCTAAGAATTTCTCCGGGACGGGTGCCCACTGTGGCTTTACGCGCCCCGGCCTTCGAACCCAAATACGACACCAAACCAGCCTACTGGATGGCGCAGGAACTGGCCAAACGGCTGGGGCTGGAAAAGTATTTTCCGGCGAAATCCTTTGAAGACTATCTGGATTACCGCTTAAAGAGCATCGGAACCAGTCTGGAAGAAATGAAAAAGCTGGGTGTAAAAAAGCTGGAAAACACCCACGATCTGTATTATTTAAACGGAGAAGATTACGAATTTTCCACCCCCACAGGTAAAATTGAACTTTACTCTACAACTCTGGAGGAAGCCGGTTTTGATCCAATTCCCAAATATACCCATCATGAGGAACCGCCGGAAGGATTCTACCGCTTGCTGTATGGCCGCGCGCCTATGCACTCCTTCGGCCGCACTATTAATAACCCAAATCTGCATGATTTAAAGAAAGAAAACGAGGTCTGGATCAATGCCAAAGTGGCCAAAGAATGGGGCATTAAAGACGGAGAGTACATCAGGCTGGAAAATCAGGACGGTGTGGTTTCCGAACGAATTAAGGCGAAAGTGACCCAACGCATCCGCCACGATTCGGTTTACATGGTGCATGGTTTTGGCCGCCATCAGAAAAAGCTGACCCGGGCCTATATGAAAGGGGCCAATGATCAAAAATTAATTACCAGGGTCAAACTTGATCCCATCATGGGTGGCACGGGTATGCGCGTTAATTTTGTGACATTCAGGAAGGAGGTGGCATAATGGCCCGATATGCTATGGCGATAGACACCAAACGCTGTGTGGGCTGCGCGGATTGCGTAGTGGCCTGCCAGACCGAGAACAATGTGCCGGTGGGATACTGCCGCGACTGGATCGTCGAAGAGCTGCATGGTCAATATCCCAATCTGGATCTGGAAATTCGCTCGGAACGTTGTAACCATTGTGCCGATGCGCCCTGTGTTCGCAGTTGTCCCACAGGCGCCAGCCATTATGCTGAGGGTGGCATTGTGCTGGTGACCCATGAAGAGTGTATCGGTTGCAAGGCCTGCATTTCTTCCTGTCCGTACGACGCGCGTTATGTTCATCCCGAAGGCTATGTGGATAAATGCACCTTCTGTATTCATCGCGTAAAAGAAGGAAACGACCCGGCCTGTGTCAGCGTGTGTCCGACCCATGCCATGATCTTTGGCGACCTGGAGGATGCGCACAGCGAAATTTCTAAGGCGTTGAATTCGAGGAAGCATAAAACGCTCATTCCGGAAGCGGGTACCGAACCTAAGATTTTTTATCTGCTATAGGAAATTCAAGAAGAAATTAGAAATATGGAGTCTGTTATGAAAGAAATCACCATCACATCAGGCAGAATGAATCCGGGCATCGACCCGATATTGCATGCCTGGGGTTGGGAAATCCCCCTCTACCTGTTCATCGGAGGTCTGGCCGCCGGACTGCTGTTCTTTTCCGCCTATTTTTTTCTGAAAGGACAGCACGAAAAATACAGCGCGGCCGTAAAAATTGCGCCGCTATATGTGCCGCCGTTATTGGCGCTTGGCTTATTAGCGCTTTTTCTGGATTTGACCCACAAACTTTACTTTTGGCGTCTGTACACAACCATTCGGCTGGAATCTCCCATGTCCTGGGGTGCCTGGACGCTGATGATCATTTTCCCGTTAAGTGTGATCTGGGCAGCTACCTTTCTGCAGGATGTCTTTCCGGGCTGGAACTGGAGATACCCCTTCCTTCAGAAAATCATGGACTGGTTTAGCACGCAGCGCAAATTATTGGCCTGGGGATTGATTATCTTCTCCATCATTCTGGGCATGTACACCGGCATTCTGCTTTCAGCCTTTAACGCCAGGCCGTTCTGGAACACATCCATTTTAGGCCCGTTGTTCCTGACCTCCGGCTTTTCCACCGGTACGGCTTTCATTATGCTGATTAGCAAGGACCAGGACGAGCGCCGGTTGTTCAGTAAAATCGATATGGTTCTGATCGGTACAGAAGTTTTCCTGATCATTCATTTGTTTATGGGTTTTCTGGCCAGCACCCAGGTTCATATTCAGGCAGCGGAATTATTCCTGGGCGGCGAATATACAACCATCTTCTGGACGTTCGTTTTTATCCTGGGATTGTTGGTTCCGTTCCTTGTGGAATTAATGGAACTCCGCGGCCGTCATATTCCTGTACAAATACCGGCCCTGCTGGTTCTGATGGGCGGTATTATTCTCAGGTTTATTGTGGTGGACGCCGGACAATCGTCGCGCTGGCTGTACAAATTTATGGAACAGTTACCGCATTAAGTGCAGAATTTGAAAAACAATTAATGAAAATACGATTTAAAAAATAAAACGGATATCTATTTGTATACATTTAAACCACAAACGAGGTAGTGCTATGAAAGAGCAAAAATACTGGTCACCCTATCTATCCGGGGTCGGGCTTGGTTTAACGCTGCTGCTGGCCTTTGTACTGGTCGGGCGCGGATTGGGTGCATCCGGCGCCATGATGCGTTTTGACGTCTGGATGTTGAAGCTGTTTTCTTTGGAACATGTAACGCAAAACGCATACTTTTCCAAATACGCCACAAATACATTGTCCAATTGGTTGATCTTCGAACTGATCGGCGTCATGATTGGTGGATTTTTATCCGGAGCGCTGGCCGGTCGTTTAAAACTGGATGTGGGCAAGGGGCCAAGAATCAGTAAACGCAACCGTTTGATTCTGGCATTCGTCGGTGGATCATTAATGGGAATCGGTGCCCGATTGGCGCGCGGATGTACCAGCGGTCTGGCCTTAACAGGCGGTGCGACTTTAGCGCTCGGCGGCTGGGTATTTATGTTTTCGGTTTTTGCCGCAGGATATGCAGCTGCTTATTTCCTGCGCAAACAATGGATTTAATTATTAATATAAATCTTTGGAGAATAATATGGCACCTTTTTATAAATTCGGTTTTTTCGGGGAACAAACCAGCTTTGTGCTCGCTCTGCTAATCGGTATCAGTTTTGGCTTCTGGCTGGAACGGGCTGGTTTCGGTTACAGCAGAAAACTGGCACTACAATTCTATTTCAAAGATATGACCGTACTAAAAGTCATGTTCACAGCCATTGTAGTGGCTATGCTGGGATTGGTGTATTTGAGCCTTTTTGGGTATATGGATTTATCGCGGGTTTACATAAATCCCACCTATCTTGGAGGGCAACTGGTCGGCGGATTAATCTTGGGCGTGGGATTTGTAATTGGCGGATACTGCCCCGGAACATCGGTAGTAGGAGCAGTGACAGGTAAAATTGACGGTATGGTTTTTATTCTGGGCGCTTTATTCGGAATGTTCATTTTTGGCGAGGCGTTCCCTTTATTCGAAAAACTATATTATGCGATTCCTATGGGCGATGTCACCCTGCCGGAATATTTTGAACTCCCCATCGGCGTGGTAGCTTTTATTGTGGTCCTTATGGCCGTGGGTATGTTCCTCGGTGGTGAATGGTTGGAGAAAAAGTTCAGGAAGGAGGCGGCCTGATGAATTGGCAATCAAAGTATATTGGATTTGGCGTTTTGATTTTGCTGGGGCTGATTCTGGCCTTTGCACCGGTGGACCGGGCGATACATCAAACGGTTCCGGCGGAAAAACTGATCAAAGAATTACAAAAAAGCGATTACTATATCAGCGCAGACGAATTAGCGCACTGGATCATCGATAAACAACCCGGATTTATTGTGGTGGACATCCGTTCGGATCAGGATTTTATCAATTATCATATTCCAGGTGCGCTCCATATTCCACTGGCAAATTTACTTGATCCAGATAATCTGGAAACATTGAGTGACGCCGAAATGGTGGTTTTGGCCTCCAACGGTAATACCCGTGCCGGGCAAGCCTGGCTTTTGTTAAAACAAAAAGGGATGGATAATGTGTTTATTCTGCAAGGCGGACTGAACTATTGGGTTAATATCTTCACCAATCCCAAGAAACCGGAAGGTGTTTACACTGACGATGAGTTGTTCGCTTACCATTTCCATAAAGCAGCCGGACCGGTACTGATGGGCAATAAAGCGGCTTTGCAAAACGAAACGCAGCAGGACAGCCCTAAGCCCAAACCCAAACCGCGCATTCGCAAAAAGAAAGCGGCAAAAGTGGATGAAGGTTGCTAAACTGCTACCCTCTTTGCTAAACAGAGTTTAACCAGATGGTTTATAAGGAAAGACCGATGATCGCCCTCGCCTGTTTTGATCATCGGTCTTTTTTTGCCCATCGGGAAGTTTGGCTGAAGCCATCCCACGCCGCTTATCCCCTATCCCATACCCCCTTCTGCCTTATTCCTTACGACTTATTACTTCCCCCGCTTATTCCTTAAGCAACTTCAAAATCCCCTGTTCCCGAAATACACGTGCCCTCCATTTTTTATAATTTACAGAAGGCCTCAATAATTTTTTTTGTTCTTCAGGTGTTAACAAACGTGTCCCCGGTAAAATGGGTGCTGAGGGCAGCGTAATCGGATGCGCCACAACATCTCCGGCGCTGTTGCGTATGCCCATGCCGGCCGCCAGCGGATTTCCGTGACAATCCTCGCAGGCGCGTCCCGTTGCCATGATGGTATGCGGTGCGTAAACATCCCAGTTCCAGCCGGTTTGTCCGCTCTTTGTTCTGGGCTTGACGGAATCCAGCCACACGTTGTCCTGCGCGTCCACATACGTGATATAAAACTGGTAAAGGGGACGGATGGGTGCGTATTTCCCTTCGCTGTCTTTACCTAAAATCACACCCTCCCAGCGACGAAACGTCCAACCTTTGTACCAGGCTCCGGGCAGCATTTGGCCGGACAGCCGGTTAACGGTTTCTGCCGGTTTGCGCTGAGCCTCGGGCAAAGCAAGTTGTGTTTGCAGCAAACTGGTAATCTGATGGTCTCCCTGCCACAGATAATCGCTCCAGGGCTGGTAATGATTGCTTTCATCCAGGAATAGATGAAGGCCGTAATCCTGGTATGACCAGCCGGCATGGCAGGCGATGCAGGTCACATGGCGATGGAAATCCTTATGGGCAATTTTACCGGGATCAAACCTTGGTGCCTGGGTATTTGTATCCTTAGGTAAACTCCCAAAGCCACCATGGCAGTCACTGCATCGTATGGCTTTGGTTGCGCCTTCATAGGTATTATCTGTCATGAAGTCCTGCGAATGGCCGCCACGATGGCAATCGGTACACTGCATCCCGATCTGTTGATGAACATCAGGCTGCAGGTGATGTTGGAAAGCGTCAAACTCAGGCACATTACCATACGGCGACTGATAATCATTGTGGTAATCATGCTCAAAATATCCATAATAATCCGCACCCACATGATTTCCATTGTGGCAGGTCAGGCAAACAACGTCCTCCACCGAGCGCTGCATCCGATGGCCGTGTAAGGGTTTGCCGGTCTTTTGGTCCACAGGGATATGACAGGCCGCGCAACCGGCCGGCCGTTTTTTCCCTTCGCCATCTTTGCGTGTATCCGAAGCAAAATGGCAGGCCAGACATTTCTGCGCCAGCAGGCGGTCTACCAGCTGCGCCGTTGTACGACCGGAATCGGGCAAAAAACGTCTTAAATCTTTCCACAATTCCGTTGCCTGCTCAAAATCCAGGGCTCTGCTCTTGCCCCACAAATAGCGTGTCTGAACAATGATTCCGGAAGCGCTGTAATGCAGACTGGTTTTGAAATGCTCTATCTGTTGTTGATGGCAAGGCGCGCATTTCTGTGGCCAGTATTTTTCTTCAGAGGGGTTGCGAATGATCGGTGGATGCTCCGAATCATTTGAGAGCTCTCCCGTTCCGGTGGTGGCATGGCAATCGGTACAGCTCAAATTGCAACTGCTTTCCAATCCGCTGTGGCAGGAGAGACAGGTATCATCCGTCGCATATGCACTCCCGACCATGCATCCGAAGATTAAAATCAAAAAAAGGTTTTTAATCATGCCGATAATTTACAAATGAGACCTGTCTGTGGCAAAAAAGACGGCTTAATAATGTTTTCCCTAATGCAGGACGGACTGTTTAAATGAACAGGCTACCTTCCAGCGCCCATTATACGATTACTACAATTATTTTATTAGCAGAAACACACTCACTTAAAAAAAATAACGAACTACAAAAAAACATGTATCTCAATCCATCAAAGATACCTACAATTAGTTTGTAAGTAACTTGTCCCAAATAAGTTAATTCTGTATTAATTTTGAAGAACAATGGTTCTTAATAATTCATG
>CAZJNP010000040.1:0-12683 GCA_964547355.1 uncultured Calditrichaceae bacterium | reverse complement strand
CCGCAGCTCTCCATATTTATTGTGGAACGCTGATTCGGCGGCCAGGGTGGTACGGTGTCTGAAGTACGGCCGATTTCGGTGATTGAACAACGGGTAATGCGGCGCGTAGTGGACAAGATCGCCGGGGAAATCAGTAAAAACTGGGCTCAGGTCACTAAATTTAACACCAGCGTCAAACGATTCGAAAGCAATCCTGAATTTGTCCAGATCGTTCCGTCTTCTGAACCCGTCGTGGTGGTATCGATGGAGATTAAAATCCACGGGAATTCTTCATTAATGAACATTTGTTACCCCTATATGTGGATTTCTAACATTGTCTCCATGCCGGAAGTGCAGGAGCGCATTTTGTTTGGCGCCAAAGAATCGTCGCCGGAAGAAAAGAGTGTCATCGAATATAATATTCGTAATACCTCCATGCCTTTGCGCACATTGATCGGGCGGACAAATATTTCGATCAAGGACTTTTTGGAACTTAGAAAAGGGGATGTGATTTCTTTGGACAGCCGTACCGACCGGCCATTAGAAGTTTATGTGTCTAATAAACATTTATTCAATGCCGTGGTGGGAATAAAAAATAAAAGGTACGCCATACGTATTGTGTCAGACGTACAAGGAGAAAATGAAGATGAATTTTGACAGTTTTAAGAATAAGTTTATAGAACTTAAGGCTGAAATCGAACCAATCGTCAGCCAGGCATTTGGCCAATTGATCCAACAGGAAATCGATTTACAGGGAGAGGTTTCCGAAGTAGAAAACTTGCAACAAAGCCTGGTCTCGAGCGCTTTCCCCAAAGTCGTGTTAATGTTCAATACCGGCTCTTCGTCTCCGGTCTTAGATCATGTGTTTTTGTTTGACAGGGAATTTGTGCTGCAAATGTACGCCTGGATGATTTCCGACGAACCGGCCGCCGAGATTACCGACGAACACCTGGATGGTCTGCATGAGGGGTTTGATCAGGTGTTTGGCCAGATTAAAATGGCCATGCCGGATGATCAGGCCAATTACGTGGTGAACAATCTGAAAGTTCAGGCGCTGGAAAGCGGAGAAGAATTGCAGGAGTTGTTCCCGGCAGAACCGGCCATATTGGCCCGCTATACCCTCAATGCCGGTGAAAAAACTTTTCAGTTCGATTACTACTGCCGGATGGAATCTTCCGAATCGTCCGTGGGAGAACATATGGATGAGCGTGTAGAAGTTCAACCGGCTGAATTCGGCAATTTGGGCGGCAACGGATTCGACGACGTCGATTCAAGAAACATCGACATGCTGTTGGATGTCAATCTGGAAGTGACCGTTGAACTGGATCGCAAGGTGGTCACGGTAGCCGATTTGCTTAAGCTGGGTAAAGGGTCGATTGTGGAGCTGGAAAAGTCGGCAGGCGAACCGCTGGATATTTTCGTCAACGGCAGGAAATTCGCTGAGGGCGAAGTGGTCGTCATTGACGATAAGTTCGGCATCCGGATCACGCAATTACTCAGCCCGAAAGACCGGATTAAGAGCCTGGGATAAGCGCATATGAATTCGAAAATATTATGGGGATTGCTATTTTTATTTTTTGCGGGCTCAATGCTTTTTGCTCAAAATGCCGATTCCACCTTATTTTCTGCCGCATCGGACAGTCTGACGCGTCAGGCCGGACAGGAGCACAGTCTAACCGGATTTTATATTCGGACGTTGTTTGCCACCATAGCGATTGTAATTTTTATTCTTCTTATGGCGCGCTGGTATAAAAAGGTGAGCGGGCAAAATCTGAAACCTGCCGGACAAAGTATCCGAATCATCGCCCGCCGGAATATTGCTCCTAAGCAGTTTATTTTGATTGTAGGAATTGAGGATAAAAAAATTGCCCTGGGAGTGACCGATCATTCGATTACCCCCCTGGCCGATCTTGGCGAACTATCAGAAGAAGAACGGCAATCCGATGATCTTGCCTCCATTCCGAATTTTTCGCAAGTATTAAAAAAGATTAAAAAACGGTAGCCGCAGACGTCATGTCTGCGTTGGACGTGTGAAAGAATAGTTTTTTAACCACAGTTGTGACCCCCTCGGCAAGCGTTTGTAGTTACCAGCAAAGCAAACATAGGTTTACCCACCGGAAATATTTTCCCCCTGAATGATAAAATTGGCCGTCCGGGAATGATCGTTTTAGTAATTCCCTCTATGTACCGTTGTTTCAGCCCTTGCTGCACAAGGGCTCGGACGGTTTTATGAAAATTTGATTTTACTGGCACGCTATTTGTCATTTATTACAGTGATTAAAAAGATTAAATGGTGCTATCTATGCATAAAAGAAAAATAATAATTTTACTATCTGTGGTTTTGCTTCTGGGGATTGCTATGCCAGTGGCCGTGCAGGCTCAGAGCGTGCTGCCTAAAATTACCATTGGCGTTGATAGTGCGGACAAACCGACCGAATTAGTGCCGACCATCCAGATATTGATTCTGATAACGGTGCTTAGCCTGGCACCTTCGATTATCATCATGATGACTTCTTTTACCAGAATTATCGTGGTCTTCCATTTTCTGCGCCAGAGTCTGGCCACCCAGGTGGTACCGTCGAATCAGATTCTGGTCGGTTTGGCCTTGTTTTTAACCTACTTCATCATGCAGCCGGTGATCAAAGAAGTCAACACCAGAGCGGTGCAACCCTATTTAAATGAACAGATTACCCAGCAGGAAGCTTTAAACCGTGCGGCGGTACCCATTAAAGCGTTTATGTTAAAACAAACCAGCAAAAAAGACCTGAAACTGTTCATCGAGCTGAAAGGCGGGGACAAGCCCAAATCGCCAGCCGATTTGTCTCTGGCCACGCTCATTCCGGCGTTTATCATCAGCGAGCTGAAAACCGCATTTCAGATCGGATTTCTGCTGTACTTACCCATGTTAATGATCGATCTGGTGGTGGGCAGCGTACTGCTCTCCATGGGTATGATGATGTTGCCGCCGGTAATGATTGCCATGCCGTTTAAACTGCTGCTTTTTGTGCTGGTGGACGGCTGGTATTTGATCGTTGAATCTTTAGTGAAGGGGTTTGGAGGATGACCACTGATTTCGTTGTTTACATCAGCAGGGAGGCGCTGGTGACGGCGCTGTACATTTTATTGCCGGTCTTGGGCGCCGGACTGGTCATCGGATTATTAATCGGTATTTTCCAGGCCACCACTCAGATTAATGAAATGACACTGACTTTTGTACCCAAAATTCTGGTGGTGTTTCTGGTCATTTTTTTGCTGATGCCCTGGTTTCTGGATTTAATGATGGGCTTTACAACGGAAATTTTTAATTTTATAGGGACGATTTCGCGCTAACCATGTATGATCTGATCGACAAAATCAACCAGATGCTGCCTCTTTATTTGCTGGTGTTCGCCCGTATGTCCGGCATGACGACCACCATTCCGATTATCGGATTCGGAACGGTGCCGGTGCGGGTGCGCATTTCGTTAGCCGTTGTTTTCACGCTCATCATTGCACCGGTACTCGCGCCGGGATTTCATCATAATTTCACATCCTTTTTGCCGGTTATGTTTGCAGTATTGGGAGAGGTGTTTTTAGGCGCTTTTATCGGGTTTGGAACGCGCATGATTTTTGAAGCTTTTGCCGTGGCAGGTGCATTTATTGGTTATCAGATGGGCATGGCCATCATGAATGTGTTCGATCCCGGCACACAGGAACAGCAACCTATTATCGGTAATTTTTGGGTGCTGATCATCGTGGTATTTTTTATGGTAACCAACAGCCACTATTTTTTAATTGGCACGCTGTTTCAGAATTTTAAAATGATCGGATTGATGGGAGCGGATTTCAGCGCCGAAGCCGGACGGAACCTGATTCATGGTGGTTCGCTTATTTTCGATCTGGCGCTGCGTTTCGCCGCACCGACCATGATATTTTTGCTGGTGCTGGATGTGGTGCTGGCTTTTATGGCCAGGGTCATGCCCCAGCTTAACATTTTTTTTATCAGTCTGCCGCTGAAAATCGGCGCGGGCATCATTTTGTTAATATTGTCGCTGGATATATTTCAAACGCTGTTTAGCTATGTCAGTCAGGAATTACAGACCATGCTGACAGCCATTTTAAGGAGTCTTGCTTAATGGCGGAAAATCAGGACGGCCAGGAGAGGACAGAACAACCGTCGCCTAAGCGGTTGCAGGATGCCAAAGACCGCGGGCAGGTGGCAAAAAGTCAGGAACTAAACACAGTAGCCGTTTTAATCACCGGCATGCTGGCGTTTAAAGCGGGTTCTGCGCTCTTTGCCTCTACGCTCAACCGGTTTATGATCACCACTTATCATGAATCTTCTTTTATGGAGATTACGGTGCAGTCGCTGCCGGGGCAGGCCATTGATTTTATGAAAGTTTTCGCTACGTTAATCATGCCGGTAATGGGATTTATCGTAGTGGCGGCGGTGGCTTCCAATCTGGCACAAGTGGGATTTTTCATCGCTAAAAAAGCATTAACGCCGAAATTTAGCAAGATTAATCCCATGTCCGGTTTAAAGCGCATCTTTTCCGCCCGTTCACTGGTGGAACTGGTTAAAGGACTTCTGAAGATTGCCATTTTAGGGTTGATTAGCTACTGGGTGATTAACAAATACCGGGATGCCTTTCTTTTTTTACCGCACCGCACGGTGTCGGAAATTGTTTCCTTTTTAATGGAAGTCCTGTTTGATTTAACCCTTAAAGTGGGCGTGGCTCTGCTGCTGATGGCCATCGCGGATTACGCGTATCAACGCTACGAACATATCAAGAGCTTAAAGATGACCAAAGAAGAAGTGAAAGAGGAATTCAAACAATACGAAGGAAGCCCGGTCATTAAAAAGCGCATCAAAGAAGAACAAATTAAGCTGACCCGCAGCCGTATGTTTCAGCAGGTGCCGGAAGCCACAGTGGTGGTAACCAACCCGACCCACATCGCCGTAGCGTTGAAATATGATCCCCAAACCAGCGCCGATGCGCCTCAGGTGATCGCAAAGGGCAAGTTAAAAATCGCTGAGCGCATCAAGCAGATTGCCCGTGATAACGATGTGCCAGTCATCGAAAATAAACCCCTGGCCAGAGGATTGTACGAGTCGTGTGAAATCGGCATGGAAATTCCTGTAGAATTCTATCAGGCTGTGGCCGAAATTTTAAGTCAGATTTATCAAACCCGACGCGCTAAAATGCCAAAATTAGGAGTGGCCAATGGATGATGTGACCAGACAGAGCGGACTGGGAAGATTTGCGCATGGTAGCAGCTTTGTATTAATCGCCGGTATTGTGCTGATCATCGGTGTTATGGTGCTACCCATGCCCAGTTTTATGCTGGATATGCTGTTGGCGATGAATATCACCACCGCGCTGGTGGTTCTGTTTGTGACCTTATTTCTGTTAAAACCGATGGATTTTTCCGTTTTCCCCGGTCTGCTGCTCATTTTAACACTGTTTCGGCTTTCCCTGAATATTTCCTCCACCCGGCTGATTTTAAGCGAAGGATACGCCGGTGAAGTCATCGAATCGTTCGGCTCCTTTGTGGTCTCGGGTAATTACGTGGTGGGAGCGGTGATCTTTTTAATCCTGGTGATTATCAATTTTGTGGTGATTACCAAAGGTGCCACCCGTATTGCGGAAGTATCGGCCAGGTTTACGCTGGATGCTATGCCCGGCAAGCAGATGTCCATAGACGCCGATCTGAACGCCGGACTCATCGATGATCTGGAGGCGCAGCGCCGCCGGGACGAAATTTCCCGGGAGGCCGATTTCTACGGCGCCATGGACGGTGCCAGTAAGTTTGTGCGCGGGGACGCCATCGCAGGATTGCTCATTACGTTTATCAACATCATCGGCGGATTGCTGATCGGCACCATGCAGCGCGGCCTGCCCATCGGCGAAGCCGCATCCAAATATACCCTGCTGACCATCGGCGACGGGTTGGTATCCCAGATTCCGGCCTTGATTATATCCGTTGCGGCTGGTATTGTGATTACCCGCGCTTCTTCCAAATCCAACATGGGCACGCAGATCGCTACCCAGCTCATCGCGCAGCCGCGCGCCATTTTTGCCTCGGCTGGTGTGTTGGTTTTAATGGGCGTGATGCCCGGGTTGCCTTTTTTACCGTTCACGATCATGGGAGTGCTTATGGCCGTAACCGCCCGCCAGATCACCAAATTGCAAAAGGAAGAAGACGCCCAGTTGGCCGAAGAAAATGAAGTACACGAGGCAGAACCGGTGGAACGGATCGAAGAGTTCCTACATCCGGATGCGTTTGAAATCGAACTCGGTTACGGTTTGATTCCTCTGGTGGACGAATCCCAGGGCGGTAATCTGCTGCATCGCATCACCACCATCCGAAAAAGCATCGCCATCGAAATGGGCGTACTGGTACCACCGATACGTATCCGCGATAATATTCAATTAAACGCCAATGATTACGTGTTTAAAATTTACGGCGTGGAAGTGGCTCGGGGCACCGTGATGATGGATCGTTTTATGGTGGTCAACCCGGACGATAGCCTGGAATTGCAGGGCATCAAAATGACCGAGCCCACCTTTGGGTTGCCGGCGGTGTGGGTGAACGCTCAGGAAAGGGAAAAGGCCGAAATGGCCGGGAATACGGTGGTGGAAGCGCCGGCGGTGATTGCCACACATCTGATGGAAGTGCTGAAAAATAACGCCCATAAACTATTAGACCGGCAGGAAACGCAGCGCATGCTGGATCATTTAAAGGAAACGCACGCCGCATTGGTGGAGGGTTTGGTGCCGGAAGTGGTTTCTTTGGGCACGGTGCGCTCTGTGTTAAAAAATCTGCTGCGCGAAAAAATTCCCATCCGCAATTTAGTCACCATTCTGGAAACCATCGCTGATTACGCTCCTTTTACTAAGGATGCGGATATTTTAACCGAATATTGTAGGGCGGCGCTGGTGGAAACCATCACCGACCTGCTAAAGGCAGAGAACGGTCAGGTCACCGTCTGCATGCTGGAGCCGCGACTGGAAGATCATATCATGCAGATTATTAGCAATAATAATGTGCATTTGCAAAACTTAGGATTTTCCCCGCAACAGGTAAACCGTTTGTTCGAAAACATTGCCGAAAAAATTGAAGAAATGTCAAATTTAGGCGTGCGTCCGGCTGTGCTGGTTTCTCCGCAAATCCGCCGCGCCGTGCGCAAGTTTATTGAATCGGTGTTTCCAAACATCTTTGTGGTTTCCTACTCGGAATTGACCACCGAGACAGAATTAAAATCCGTAGGACTAATCAGGTATCCCGATGAAAGTTAAATCATTTACCGGAATTTCATTACCGGACGCGCTGTTAAAAGCAAAACAAGAATTTGGCGATAACATTATTTTGCTGGAATCCCGTGAAATCCCGGCTTCCCGTACTAAAACGGGTAAACGTTTTGTGGAAGTAACCATTTCCGTGGATGAACGGGAAACGCAGGCCAAACCGTGGCAGCCGCCGGTGATCCAAAAGAATACTAAACAGCAAGCCAAAGTCAAACCGCCGCAAAACGGAGAAAGTAACGACTTCAACCGGGTGATCAATAATATTCTGGCGCGCAGACCCAAGGAAATCCATCAGGAAAAACAAATTTTGCAGGAATTGGCGGAATTAAAAGAACAAATTGCCCGCTTAAATCAGCGACAAGCACCTGAAGAAAATCCCTTACCGGAAAATTACCAGAAAGTCGTTGCGCAGTTGGAAGATAAAGGGATCAGCACCAAACAGGCCGGGCGTTTAATCCGGCGTGCCTATCGTTTAACGGAAAAAGGAGCCCATGCCTCCAGGGATGAAATCGTGTACACCTGCAAAAAGGAATTGGAACGGGAATTTAAAATTCATTCTTTTGAGAAAAATTCCGGGAAAAACGGCCAACAGGTCATTTTACTGATCGGTGCCACAGGGGTCGGTAAAACAGCCAGCGCCATGAAACTGGCCGCCAATCCTAAAATTTTCGGCAAAAAAAATGTCGCCATCGTTTCCACCGATCCTTACGGCACTTCCGACGCCTTAAAGGCGTTTTCCCGGATGAACGGCACCGCCGTTCTGGAGAAAATTCGTCTGGACGAACTGGCGGAAGTCACCGCCCGGCTCAAAGACTACGAGGTGGTAATCGTCGATACGCCCGGGAAAAGTCCCTTTTCGCCCAACTATATGGGCAAGCTGGAAGAATACATAAAAATTTTAAAGCCCACGGATATTTTCCTGGTGGTCAGCATGAGCACGGACCTGAAAGACTTGTTTCTTTCTTCCGCATTTTTCATGCTGCTTAAACCGACCGGCCTTATTTTAACCAAATTTGACGAAACCAGCCAACCGGGCAAAGTTTTCCCGATTATTCACGAACTAAACCTGCCGGTGGCGGCTGTGTGCGAAGGAAAACGGGTGTTTATTGATATTCAACCGGCTACTGCGGATTATGTGTTGGATCGGATATTTGAAACCTATGAGGTAAAGGATGCTCACGCGAATTAGTCAAGGAGTGATTCCCAAATCGACGGTAGGAAAGCGCGCCAATTATTACGAAGTTCTGGCGGTCACCAGCGGTAAGGGGGGCGTCGGAAAATCGACCATCAGCGCGAATATGGCCATTAACTTTAAGGAGATGAACAAAAAAGTACTGCTGGTGGACGCGGATATTCATCTGGGAAACATCGACCTCATCCTGGGCACGCGCTCTAAATATACTTTAGCAGATGTGGTGCATCATAATTTATCGTTGGAGGAGGTGATTATCCCCGGCACGGGAAATATCGATGTTTTACCGGCTTCTTCCGCCACGCTCGATCTGATCGAAACCGAGGATGTTTTTCTGCGCAAATTGTCGGCGGCTTTTGAAAATTTTAACCATCATTACGATTACATCGTGGTGGACACCGGCGCGGGTATTGCGCAAAATGTGATATCTTTTTTGTTGGGGGCGGACAAGATCGTGCTGATTATTACACCGGACCCGGCCTCCATTACCGACGCGTATGCGGTGATTAAAGTAGTGCGCAGCCTGAACCAGACCGTACCCATCTTTTTATCCGTAAATATGGTCAACTCAGCCGATGAAGGCGAAATTCTGTTCAAAAAAATGAATTTAATGGTGCAAAAATTTTTGGACAGCCGGATTGTCTTTGGCGGTTCGATTTTAAAGGACGACGCCATTGCCCGTTCGGTAAGGATTCAAAAACCGTTTATTTTGACCCATCCTAATGGCCGGGCGGCTAATGCCATCCGCGTTTTGAACCGAAGATTAATACAGGCGCCGGTAGATCATAACAATAAAAATATTTTTGATCGTTTAATCAACAACAAAAAAGTTCGTTTGGAATGGAACCAATAAAAAAACTAATCGGCAGATTTTCTCTGTTTGTCTCAGTGGTCACTTTTATATCATGCATAATGAGCGGGATTTCGCTGGGTGTGAGTATCGTGCGCAGCCTGGTAGTTTACCTGGGCATGATTTTTATTTTTGTCCTCGCCCTTAAAGTGCTCCGCTGGGGGCTTTTGGTCACCGCGTCTCAACCGCAGGAAAATTCAGTGCAACAAAAGAGTGAATAATGGAAATTTTGGTCAGCACAAATTCAAAATTAGACGGCGAAGCTCTGGTTAAAGAATTCATTCGTACGGGTAATCCGCGGATAAAGGATAAAATTATTACCGCTTTTGCCCCGCTGGTAAAGCATATCATCGGGCGCTTTAACGTCAGTTTTTCCACCACGCTGGATCGGGACGATCTCTACCATGCCGGAATATTCGGGCTGTTAAAGGCGCTGGAAAAGTTTAATCCCGAATCGGGTACACCTTTTCGCACGTATGCGTATAAGCGTATCCACGGCGAAGTGGTGGATATGCTGCGTAAAGAAGGAATGCTGGGGCGGGACAAATACGAACAGATCAGAACGCTGGAAAAAACCATCGCTTCCATGACTGCCCGTCTAGGTTACGAACCTTCCATGGAAGAAGTCTGTCAGGAAATGGGCATCAGCGACAAGGAGTATTATTCTCTGCTCAGCATTGCTCAGATGGTTTACACCACCTCACTAAACACAAAAATAAACGGCCACGACGGCGATTTCATCTACCGCATCGATGCGTTAAAAGATGACGATCAAAATTCACCGGAGGATAACGTCATCAAAAATGATTTGAGGGAGCATTTGAAACAGTTGATTCAGAATTTGCCGGATCGGGAAAAGCTTATCCTGGCGTTGTATTTTTACGAAGAGTTGACCCTGTCCGATATCGGCAAGGTGGTCAATTTAACGGAAGCCCGTATTTCCCAGATACTAAATAAAACATTACTCAGCTTACGGGCGCACCTGCAAAAATAATCTACAAAATTGTGAGACATGGAAAAGGCCGCAAAGAAAAACCATCCCGGGGAAACCACCTTATTATTGGTGGAAGACCCTGCCTTAAATCGGTTCCTGAGCCGTTTGCGTCCCGGGATGCAGTTAAAGGCGCGCATTGTGCTATGCCTGGGCAACGGCCGTTATTTGATGCGCATCCAGGGATTCAATCTGGTGATGCATTCACATTTCCGCTTTAACCGGTTCGATGAAGTGGTGGTGCGTGTGGAACAAACGCAGCCCAAACTGAAGGTCCGGCTGAACCGGCGCATCCGGGCAGGAGAAGCAGGACGGTTAGTTACAGACGTTTGGATTTAACGGGAAAGATGGATTGATGAACAAAGCAGCTCAAAAAATAGAACAGGTGGATCAACGGACGTTAAAAGATTATTCCACCACGATTACCATCCTGGAACACCTTTCGGACGCTGTGTTCATTTTGGGCCCGGACGGGAATATCGAATTTGCCAATCGACTGGCGTTGGATTTGTTAGGATTGGACCTGCCGCAACTGATCGGTAAAAATCTCAATGAATTTTTAATTTCAAATGTGGAACTGTCGGAATCGGAAGAAAACGGCTCGGAATCGCACTTGCTGGAAAATATTTATCAGGGCGTTTTCAATGAGTTTGAGACATCGCTGGTGCATGCCAACCATTCCACGCCGGTTTTAATCAGTTTTGGCCTGGTGCGAAACAGAGAAGGGAAAGTGGATTACATCATCGCCAGCGCCAAGGATATTTCCATTCGAAACGCGCTGGAAAAGGAGTTGAATCAGCAGCAATTGCTGGCCCTTTCGCGCGACCGGTACCGGGAGCTGGGCGAAATGGCGGTGAACATGGTGCACAACCTGAGCCAGCCCATTACCTCCATCCGGCTTACGGTTGAACTGCTGCAAAAACAAATGAAGTCCAAAACGCTGGATGCGCAAAAGGTGGAACAGAAATTCTCGGAAATTCTGCACCTTTTGGACGAGCTGAGCGCTTCGGTGACCAGCGTGCGTAATTTTGCCTTTTTAACCGAAGACGAGCGCTGGAAACCGGTCAATCTGGTACGCAACCTGCATGAGGCCCTGCAACAGGTAAGCTACGAATTAACCGAACGCAATATTACCCTGCACATCAACGCTCCGGATGATCTGCCGCAGGTTTTGGCAAACCCCTTAAACATTCAGCAGATTTTTATTACCTTGCTTAAATTTTTATGGCAGAATCATGGCTCAAGGGAAGTTGCGGCATCCGACATTACCATTCGATTGAACAATTTTGAAGGCCGCTGGATTAACGCCTTGTTTGTTCCGCAGGGTGAGGGCGCGGACTTTACCTTTTTATCGGAAGAACAAGGCAAAGCGTTTATCCAATCGCATTTTGATTTGATGGTGGTTCAGATGATTGTTACCGCCCTGGGCGGCGACCTGCGCATACTTGTCAACAACCAGGGACAGAACGGTTTTGTGGTGCGTTTTCCGGCGGACCTGGATCAGGAGCGCGAGCAATTGCGTAATTTAATCGAATTGATGTATAGTTAGGGGCGTTGGTTGTAAGGGGATCGGTTATTAAGTTGTTGGGTTATTGAGTTGTTGAAAGGATTGAATAGCGGCTGAGCGTTACCCCTTTCCCCTCTGCCATACGAACCACCAACCACTGAAAACCGACAACTGACAACTGATAACAGATAACTGAAAACTACCTTCCCCCCATCTTGTTCTACCTTTTAGGGGTAATTTTTTCCTGCCGGAAAGCAAATTCTTCCTGCTTTACCTGTCACATAAAACATTGAATGTTTCTCCTTTATTAATCTGTTAAACACCGTAAAAACAACGGGTAATCGCGTCTGTTCAGTAAAAAAACACCTCTGCAGAGCCACCGGAACTCCAATGGCACCGTATTTGCATTTTCTCCGGCAAAAGCAAAAGAGGATTGGGAAACATGCGTATTAATCTACCAAATTTAAAGCAAGCTTTAGTCGGGCAGCTCGACAAAAACAATGTGATTGCCAATAACCTGGCAAACATCAACACCGTCGGTTTTAAAAAAGATCGGGTGTTTTTTGACACGCTGGACAAAGAGATGAAAAACCGAAACGGCGTACGGCAGACGGTTGATTTTTCCCAGGGACACTTAAAGGAAACCGCCAACCCGTTGGATATCGCCCTTTCGGGTCCCGGATTTTTTACGGTGGAAACCGAAGACGGCGAGGCCTATACCAGACAGGGACATTTAAAGATAGACGCTGAGGGCATTTTGCGCACGGCCGACGGTCGCGCCGTGGTGGGAGAAAGCGGCCCCATCGTCATCATCGGTAAAACCCTGAAACCGCAAAAGATCACCTTTACCCAAAACGGCGAAGTCTATGCAGACG
>CAZJNP010000039.1:0-12794 GCA_964547355.1 uncultured Calditrichaceae bacterium | reverse complement strand
TCGCGCGACCATACGCTGCCGCCCAAACCGAATTCCGAATCGTTGGCCACCCGGATGGCCTCTTCCTCATCCTTAACCGGAATAATGGCCGACACCGGGCCAAAGGTTTCCTGGTCATAGACAGCCATACCCTTTTTGACGCCGCTCAGCACGGTGGGAACATAAAAATAACCCACTTCGTCCGCCTTACGCCCACCGGTGAGCAGCCGGGCGCCTTTTTCAATGGACTGGGTCACCTGGGCATGCAGCTCTTCCAGTAAATCCTGCCGCGCCAACGGCCCGACCTGGGTTTCTTCCAGCAAAGGATCGCCCATTTTCATAGCCCGCATAATGGCGCTCTGTTGCTTCTCGAACTCTTCCACACGCGACTCCACCACAATAAACCGTTTCGCTGCAATGCAACTTTGTCCGGCGTTGATCATCCTGGCTTGAGAAGCGGTCACCACGCAAGCGGGGATATCGGCGTCTTCCAGAACAATAAAAGGATCCGAACCGCCCAGTTCCAGCACTGTTTTCTTGATTTCGCTGCCTGCAATGGCGGCCACCCGGCTTCCGGCCGGTTCGCTCCCTGTCAGAGTTACCGCTCTGATCTTAGAATGACGAATCACCGATTCCACCTTGTCTGAACCGATCATTAACGTGCGGAAAAGGTTTTCCGGAAAACCTGCCTTCTTAAACACCTCTTCAATGGCCAGGGCACACCCCGGTACGTTGGAAGCATGTTTCAGCACAGCGCCGTTTCCGGCCATCAGTGCCGGAGCGGCAAAGCGAAACACCTGCCAAAAGGGAAAATTCCAGGGCATCACCGCCAGCACGACCCCCAGCGGTTCAAATGCCACAAAGCTTTTACTGGCATCGCTTTCGATGATCTCGTCCGAAAGAAAATGCTCGGCATGATCGGCATAGTAATCGCACACCCAGGCGCATTTTTCCACTTCCGCCCGCGCTTCCTTGATCACCTTACCCATCTCTACGGTAATCAGACGGGAAAGTTTCTCTTTATCACGGCGCAGAACTTCTGCCGCTTTGTGCATTAATCGACTACGGTGGGCAAAATCGCTTTGACGCCATTCCCGAAAGGTGTAATCTACCTGCTCGATGATTTGTTCCACTTCGCTAAGCGAATGCTCGTCATATTCCCGGATCAACTCTCCGGTGGCGGGATTCACAGCTTTCATAGTGACCTCCGCTTTGTTATTTCCAACACCTGTCAGGCTCAAGAGCCGTTTGTTATTTTCGAGGACTTACCTGTCAATCACATGCCGACGCCGGTCCGTTCTTGGCGGCGTTCTGTTTTATGCAAACAAAATATTTAATGCTTTGTAAAAAAGATACGCTCCAAAGAACCACAAAACAAATCCCAGGCTGTGGATAATTTTATTTATCAGGTGGATTTTCAGCTTTTTACGATGGCGCACCAAAAATCCGGAAAAAAGATAAAACCACACAACCGAGCCTACGCCCACGGCCACCGCATAGGAAAGGCTGTTTAAGAACTGATACTTTTTCAAGTTTTTCAATTCGGTCTTTTCGGTTCCGAATTGGTCGGAATGTGTTTGAACCGAATCCAGCGACTGAATCAAATGATGTTCGTTATGACCGTTCATGGATTCCACATTACTGCTCAATACATAATCCAAACCGCCCACATTCAGCCCTAACGAGGATGCCAACGAAAGGATGACAAAAGATGACGTCAGCCAGCCGATGAACAGAGATGGGTTCAGGAGATTAATCATCAAACCGGTCATGAATTTACCGCGCCGCTGGAAGCGTTTGACCGGTACTTTAAACTCGGGGGGTTCGTCAAAATGATCCAGGTCCAGTTTGGTTTTGCGGATGCGCCAGCCCACCACAAATAGAAAAAGGGCGCCTACAATCAACGTAACCGGAATATAGGGCTGATACCACTCGTACAATTGTGTAAATCCGAATACCGCAATAAAGCAATAGATGATGTCGATAATCGCAGCGCCAAAAGCCGTAAAAAAAGCAAAATGGCGGTCTCCTTTCAGGGCGTGCGAGGTGATAATGATGCTGACCGGTCCGGCAACCGGTACCGAAAAAAAGAAACCGGCGGCAAATCCAATAATTGCGAGTGAGATTAAACTTTCTAATTCTGCCATTTTCAATGTGCGTTAGAGGTTGGCGGTTTTCTGCAAATTAATTCTGTTTACCCCCACAATGCTGCTCAGGTTCCGCATATAACCGTCGCAGGGAATAAATCCGTTAGCGCTTCAAATTAAAAAATCCCCGTTCATCAAACAAACATTTTTACTGCGGCAGATAATTCTGCCCCACGCGATGAAAATCGGCCACTTGTTCTTTAATCCAGCGTTGGTCACGATTCAGTTCCCCTGCCATTATGGTTGCCACCTCTTCGGCCAACTCCATGGCGGCGCTGGCGTTCAGTAAAAGAATGCGGCGGCGTCTGGCTAAAAAGTCTTCCACCGTGCGCGCCATTTCCCGGCGCACAGCCCATGTTACCTCCGCGGCATACACAGCAAAATCCGCATGAAGGCGCCTGGCGTTCTCCGGATGCGCGTTCATCAGTTCGTTAATACTCAGGGCGTCGCTGCCGTAAAACGACAGATCGCCAAAATCTTCTGCATGTTCATGAAAACCGTGAATGTTCAAATGGGTGGTTACAGAGGGACGGAATTCCAGATCGGCCAGAACCGCGGCCTGATCGACCGTATCCTCGGCCATCTTGCGATAGGTGGTCCATTTGCCTCCAGCGATAGAAAGGAGTCCGCAGCGTGAAATGGTAATGGTATGTTCGCGCGAGATGGCCGCGGTATTCTGAGCGTCCTCCATGGAAACCAGCGGCCGGATGCCGGCAAAAACACTTTTAATATCTTTAGGGTGCGGATCGCGCGTTAAATAACGAGCCGCATGTTCCAGTAAAAAGTCCACTTCTTCTTTTAACGGTTTTGGTTCCAACGGACTTTCCGGTACGGGTGTGTCGGTAGTGCCCACCAGTACGTGTTCGTACCATGGAATGGCAAACAAAACCCGTCCGTCATCCGTGTGCGGCACCATAATGGCGCTCTGGCCGGCAAGAAAGCTCTTGTCCAGCACTATGTGCACGCCCTGACTGGGACGAATGATGGCCGGGCAGTCCGGATCGTCCATGCGGCGCAGCGCGTCGTTGAACGGGCCGGTGGCGTTGATTACCGCCCGGGCGTGGATACGATATTCCTTCTGCCCCTCCAGATCCATGGCAATAACTCCGCTGACCACATCGTCACTTTTGAGCAAGCCAACCACAGGCATGTAATTGATCACCGCGGCTCCCTGCTCCACGGCGGTCTGAAGCAGATTAATCACCAGCCGGGCGTCGTCAAACTGTCCGTCGTAATAAATAACACCCCCGGTTAAATCCTTTCGTTCTATGTTCGGAATGCGCTCGATGGTCTCTTCCCGGGACAGACGACGCGAAGGACCAAAACCGGCTTTACCGGCCAGCATATCGTACAGCTTAAGACCGATCCCGTAAAACGGGCCTTCCCACCAGTCGTAGTTGGGAACGATGAAGGCTAGGTCGTGCACCAGGTGCGGCGCGTTCTTCAGCAGAATGCCGCGTTCTTTGAGCGCCTCCAGCACCAGAGAGATATTTCCCTGCGCCAGATACCGCACGCCGCCATGAATCAGCTTGGTGCTGCGGCTGGAAGTCCCCTTGCCGAAATCGTGCTGTTCCAGCAGCAGGACGCTATAACCGCGGGAAGCCGCTTCCACCGCCACGCCAGCGCCGGTGGCTCCCCCGCCAACCACAACCAGATCCCAGATTTTTTGCTTTTCTTCCAACCGTTGCAGCATGGCATCACGATTCATGATTTTTCCTCCCCATCCGGGCGGTGGGCGGCCAGCTGCCGCTTCAGCCATCCCGGACGATTGGTGGTGATGCCGTCCACGCCCAGGCGCCACAAATACCGGGCGCGCTCCGAATCGTCCACCGTCCAGAAATAAATTTTTTTACCCCGCCTGCGTATTTCCGCCATCATGGCCGCATCGAGCGGGAAAGAAGCATTCACGTCCAGACCGTCCAGACCGTTTTCTTCCACCGTGTGCAGCAGACGTTCCAGATTTACCGGCTGCTGATCGCCGTCAAAAAGCAGGAACATTTCGCTCTGCCTGTAAACGGGGCGCAAAGCAGCTAACACCTGTAAATCAAACGAAATAAATTTTACGTTGTATGGCTCAAAGGAGATTTGTTTTAACGCAGGAATGATTTCTAGACCGCATTTTATTTCCACAAAAAGGAATTTTCCTTTCGGAATGGTTTGCAGCACATCGCCAAGCAAGGGAATGCGTTCGCCTGCCCATTGAGTGCCTTTAAACGCGCCCACGTCCAGCGTCTGCAAACGTTGACGGTCGTTTTCCGCCACATTCATCGAAACGCCCGAGGTGCGTAGGGTGTTTCCATCGTGAATGACCATAATTTTACCGTCGGAAGATACGCGCACGTCGATCTCCACCGCGTCTGCCCCCTGCTCCCAGGCTTCCCACACCGCGGACAGTGTATTCTCCGGCGCCCGGAAACTGGCTCCGCGGTGGGCGATGATCAGGGGATTAGCCATTTTCTATTATTTCCCGATATTCCCTGCGCAGCAAACCAAAACGTATAATATCGTAGTATTTTCCGTTGTAGTATTTGGCCTCCCTCAGGCGGCCTTCTTCCTTAAAGCCCAGTTTTTTCAGCATCCCGGTAACCTGTTCGTTAAAAGCGAGCACTTCCGCTTCCAGGCGATGCAGATTCATTTTTTCAAAGGCATAATCCAGGATCATATTCACCGCCCGATGTCCCAGCTTACGTCCCCGGTATTCTTTGGCAATAAAAATGCTCAGCTCCGCCTTGCGGTTGAACCAGCGGATGTTCTTTAAGCTGATCTCGCCGATGATTTTTCCCTGGGATTCGATCTTAAATTGCATGGTGGTAGGCATATTCTCCGGGTATTGATGCAACTCAGTCAGATTTTTGATATCATCGTACGAAGTAAAAAGATTTTCAATATCCGGATCGCCCGGGTCGGCGCTGATCAGGCGCAGATCGTTTTGCGACAGAATCATTGTTTATTCTCCTCATCCGATTGCGCAAAATTTATTTGTAATCTGGAATATAAAGAAGGTCCCGTCCAGATCACGAAAGCGGCCATAGCCAGACCGCCAAAAACATCCACCACGTAGTGGTAACGCAAATACACCGTTGAAAATATCAGACTGGTACCAATGACAAGCAAGACATAAAAAAATTTCCGGAAATAGCGGTACGCGTAATACATGGTAAGCACCGTCATGGCTGTGTGGCCGCTGGGGAACGCATCGCGCTGGATTCTTTCCAGCGTGTTCAGGGTATGACGGATAATCTTCGTAAAGTACAGCCCCTTCAGCGGGAAATGCTGTAAATGATCGAGCGTAAACCTGGGGCCTATGGCCGGAACCGTAAAATAGAGCAGATAGGACAAAAAGAAACCATACACAATGATGAACTTTAAAAAATCGAACGCTTCCAGTTGGTCCTTAAAATAGAGGTAAAGCCCCAGCACCAGCGGTAAAAAATAAAAGGTGGAATAGACGATCTGCAAATATTCGGTAAGTAGCGGAACAGTGATCCTCTCCAGCCAAACCGTAGGATGCACACCAAAAATCAGATAATCGAGTTTAATCAGCGCAGGATCCATATCCTGTGGTCGTACCGTGTGCACCAGATAGTGCAATTCCATAAAATTTGGCAGGATCAGAAGCAACGGATACCAGAAGCGGATCCAGTTCAGCACCGGAGTGGAAGGCATCTGCGGCAGACGCCAAAAAAACAGGATTAACAAAACGTGCAGCACGCTAAAAGTGAGCGCATACTGTATTTTGGAAAAATTAAAAAGAATAATAACCAGAATAATCGCCTGGTAGATAATCGTAACCGCATCTGCGCTCGATAATTTATATAAATAAAACTCTGCTTTCTTTTTCATTTACCTGATCTCTGAAGTTGACAGATTTATTCTGCCTGAAATACAAACATTTATCGCATAAAAAGCCTGTTACCCGGTTATCACTACGCGGTCAATAAAATTTCCCGGCTATTACAAAGGAATATTGCCGTGCTTTTTAGGCGGATTGGCGTCGCTTTTATTTTCCAGCATTTGCAGGGCCTGAATGATGCGGATGCGCGTAAGAGCCGGTTCGATGACTTCGTCGATGTAGCCGCGCTCGGCCGCCATGTACGGATTGGCAAATTTCTCGCGATATTCTTTTTCCTTTTGGGCCAGTGTCTCTTCGGGATTTTCACTATCGGCAATTTCTTTTTTGAAAATAATTTCCGCAGCACCTTTCGGGCCCATAACGGCAATTTCCGCCGTCGGCCAGGCGAAGTTGGCGTCTCCACGGATGTGTTTGGAGCTCATCACGTCATAGGCGCCGCCGTAGGCTTTCCTGGTGATCACCGTAATTTTGGGTACGGTCGCTTCGGCGTATGCGTACAGCAGTTTGGCCCCGTGCTTGATGATGCCGCCCCATTCCTGATTGGTTCCCGGTAAAAATCCCGGCACGTCCTCAAAAGTGATCAGCGGAATATTAAAGGCATCACAAAAACGCACGAAACGGGCCGCTTTAATAGAAGCGTCTATATCGAGCACACCAGCCAGATGCGCCGGCTGGTTGGCGATAATCCCCACCGAAAATCCGTTAAAACGGGCAAATCCCACGATGATATTCGGGGCGTAGTCGGGATGAATTTCAAAGAAAGAATCCTTGTCCACCACTTTCAGAATGATCTCCTTCATATCGTAAGGTTGATTGGGAGATTCGGGAATGATTTCGTTAAGTTCGGTCAGGTCGCGATCCACGGGATCGTCAATAAGCCGGCGGGGCGGATCTTCCATATTATTGGAAGGCATGTACGAGAGCAGTTCCCGGATGCGCTGCAGACATTCCACATCATTGTCGCAGGTCAAATGATTCACCCCGCTCTCGGAAGCGTGGGTGTGGGCACCGCCCAATTCTTCGGAGGTTACGTTTTCGTGCGTCACCGTTTTCACCACGTTGGGACCGGTGACAAACATATAACTGGAGTTTTTAACCATCAGGGTAAAATCGGTAATGGCCGGGGAATAGACCGCGCCGCCTGCACATGGGCCCATAATGGCGGAAATCTGAGGAATGACGCCGGAGGCCAGAGTATTGCGCAGGAAAATTTCGGCATAACCGCCCAGGCTTACCACGCCCTCCTGAATGCGCGCACCGCCGGAATCGTTAAGCCCGATGACCGGTGCTCCCACCTTCATGGCCTGATCCATGATTTTGATGATCTTTTCGGCATGGGCTTCTGACAAGCTGCCACCGAACACAGTAAAATCCTGGGAAAAAATAAACACCAGCCGGCCGTCGATGTAACCGTAGCCCGTCACCACACCGTCACCTAAATAGCGCTGTTTATCCAGCCCAAAATCTTTGGAACGGTGCCGTACCAGCATACCGGTTTCCACAAAGGTGCCTTCGTCCACCAGAAAATCGATCCGCTCCCTGGCCGTTAATTTTCCTTTGGCGTGCTGGGCTTCGATGCGCTTCTCGCCGCCGCCCAGCATGGCTTCGGCTCGCAGATTTCGTAATTCCTTCAGTTTTTCCTTATGACTCATCTCTGCTCCTGTCCTGCTTTGCTTTTTTTAGTAAAGGCGAATTGTTTTATTCGGGATGCTTCAATATAAGATATTATCGGATACCGATAAAGTACATTTCAGGGTCGAGCAAGATTTTGCCATTCTTAAAAAGATTTCCAACAGGGGCCGTCCGCGGAATCAATCGAGCAGACCTGCCTCTTTAAAGCTGAAATATCCTTCAGCGGTAATAATCAGATGATCGTACACGGGAATGTCTAATATTTTGCCGCTTTGAACCAGCCGATCGGTGATCTCCTGATCCTGGACACTTGGTTGCAGGTTGCCGCTGGGGTGGTTGTGTAGTACGATGATCCCTTTGGCCATGTGCCGGACGGCGGCGTGAAATACTTCCCGGGGATGCACTAAAGAGGAATCCATGATTCCTTTGGTAATCTGCATCTCGGCAATGCGCTGCATGGCGGCATTCAGAAATATGGCGTAAAAAATTTCCTGCTTTTGATGACCCAGAACGGGCTGGTATATTTTTACCACCTGTTGTGGCTTGGTAAAACTGACAATTTCGCCTTCGGCCTGTTCTTTTTGCAGATTGCGGTAGAGCTGGAACGCGGCCAAGAGCGTCACGGCTTTGGCCGGGCCGATTCCGGGAATGGTTTGCAATTCCTTAAACGAAGCTTTGCTGAGCGCATTCAAGGTCTTGAAATGGCGCAGCAGTTTTTTGGCCAGTTCCACGGCGTTGAGTTGCGGCGTACCCTGCCCCAGCAGGATGGCAATCAGCTCTGCCGAACTGACGGCGTCCGCGCCCAGGCGCATCAGCTTTTCCCGCGGCCGTTCTTCCACAGGCCAGTCGGTGATCCGGGCGCGATACTGTCCCGGTTCGTTAATGCGGTTCATAGGCAAGAATCCCGAACTTCTGTTTTGGCTCGAGGAAAGGGGGAATTTGGGTGGTCGGTATAGGGTATAAGGAATAGAGAGATACTATGAGATAACATGCTTACCTTTAAACCCTATACCTTACTCCCACTCCCCGATTTCTCCTCCCGGTCTTTAATATTCGATGTTTGTCATTTACCTGACCCACATCTTTAAGGGATTGGGGATAATTGTCTTCCCTGTACAGCGGTTTTTCTGACCGGTCCATTGGAGAAAGAAAACGAGCAGAAGTAGGAGCAGGAGAAAGAGTAAGAGATATTCGGAGTTTCGGAATTTACTTTATGGCCGCGCGTTTTTTATGGTACCAGTCTTTGATGTATTCCACCGCTTCTTTCAGGGAACTGCCGGGGCCGAACAATCGACCGGTTCCCATTTGTTGCAGCTTCTCGATTTCTTCCTCGCCGATGATGCCTCCTCCGGTTAGCAGTACGTCGTCTAATCCTTTTTCCTTCATCAGATTCAGCACTCTGGGGAAAACGGTCATATGGGCACCGGACAAAATACTAATGGCGATCACGTCCACATCTTCCTGGATGGCAGCGTCCACGATCATTTCCGGCGTTTGACGCAACCCAGTGTAGATCACTTCAAATCCGGCGTCGCGGAAAGTGGCGGCAACCACTTTTGCTCCCCTATCGTGTCCGTCTAAACCAGCTTTGGCCACCAGTACGCGTATCTTTTTATCCATAATTTCCTCATGCATTTTGTTTCAATGTTTTTTCAAAATTTTAGCTGGCGGAAATGCTGCTTGTTTAAAACTCCGCCGGCTCCACGTACTCCCCAAAAACCTCTTTCAATGTATTAATCATTTCGCCAACCGTGGCGTAGGCTCTGGCACATTCCACCAGTTTGGGCATCAGGTTGATGTCGTTTTGTGCGGCGTGTTTCAAATCCGCCAGGCAAGCCTTTACCCGCGCATTGTCCCGCTCTGCGCGCAGCTTTTTCAAATTTTCCCTCTGACGTTTCTCCACATCGGGACCCACTTCCAGAATCGGGATTTCAATTTTCTCATCTTCGTCTTTGAATTTATTCACGCCCACGATGTAGCGGTCTTCATTTTCAATTTCATTCTGGTATTGATATGCGGCGCGGGCAATTTCTTTCTGGAAAAAGCCTTTTTCGATGGCCGGAATCACTCCGCCCAGGTCTTCGATTTTCTTGAAATAGGTCTCGGCTTTCTGCTCCATTTTATTGGTCAGGTCTTCCACAAAATAGCTTCCGGCCAGCGGATCGATGGTGTGTGGCACGCCGGTCTCGTAAGCCAGAATCTGCTGAGTACGCAGAGCGATTTTTACCGCCTTTTCCGAGGGCAGGGCCAGCGTTTCGTCCATGGAATTGGTGTGCAGCGATTGCGTTCCTCCCAGCACTGCAGCCAGGGCCTGAAAAGCCACCCGTACGATGTTGTTCTCTGGTTGCTGGGCGGTTAAGGTACAGCCAGCGGTCTGGGTGTGGAAACGCAGCAGCCAGGAACGTTCCTTCTTGGCTCCATATTTCTCACGCATATGGCGGGCGTAAATCCGTCGTGCGGCCCGGAATTTGGCGATCTCTTCAAAAAAATCATTATGCGAATTAAAGAAGTAAGACAGACGCGGTGCAAAGGCGTCGATGTCCAGACCACGCTCCAGAGCGGCTTCCACATAGGCGAAGCCATCCGCCAGAGTAAAGGCAAGTTCCTGGGCCGCCGTCGAACCCGCTTCGCGAATGTGGTACCCGCTGATACTGATGGTATTCCACTGGGGCAGGTGTTCGGTGCAGTATTCGATCATATCCACGATGATGCGCATGGAAGGCCTGGGAGGAAAGATGTATTCCTTCTGGGCGATATATTCCTTTAGAATATCGTTCTGTACCGTACCGCGCAGTTTGTCCAGCGGAACGCCCTGTTTTTCGGCGATGGCTATGTAAAAGGCCAGCAGAATCATGGCCGGTGAGTTAATGGTCATGGAGGTGGACACCTGATCCACCGGAATACCGTCAAACAGGACTTCCATATCCCTGAGCGAACTGACCGATACACCGCACACGCCCACTTCGCCCTCGCTGAAAGGATCGTCGGCATCGCGCCCCATCAGCGTGGGCAAGTCGAAAGCCACGGAAAGACCGGTCTGGCCGTTTTTCAGCAAATACTTAAATCTGCGGTTTGTGTCCTCCGGGGTTCCGAATCCGGCAAACTGACGCATGGTCCACAAACGGCCGCGGTACATATTAGCATGGATTCCCCGGGTATAGGGATATTGCCCGGGGTAACTTAAATCACGATCGTAATCAAAATCCTTCAACATTTCCGGAGTGCCCAGGATTTCCACCGGTTCGCCGGAGGCGGTGATAAATTTGGCATCGCGGAATTTCGCTTTGGCCAGATCTTCTTCCCAGGCTTTTTTGGCATCCTTCATGGAAAAGCTCCTCTCTATCTTCAATTTACATTTTTATCAAAACCGGCAAACGCCAACTAACGTTACAATATTACGAATCGTAACCTTTAAACACAACCCATTTTAACCACCTTTACAGGTCGTTTATGCAAATTTGGTCACAGGCGGGGCAGTTTTTACCAGGATTTCTAAAATTGCTTTATCTGGGATTTAACGAACCGAAATGAGAGGCGCACAAAAGCTTTGCGGAATGGTACCCCCTGCTATTATTTTTCCCTCCAGAATGTCCCCCAAAAAGAAATAAAAAAGGCCGCCCATTTGCTGAGCGGCCTGCGCATACGCCACATTTCATTTAACGGATCAATACCATTTTTCGCATCCCGGAAAATTTGTTATCCAGATAAAGCTGATAGTAATAAACACCGCTGGGTAAACCGTGGGCGTCAAAGGTTACCGTATAGTTTCCGGCGGATTGTTTTTCATTTACCAAAGTAGCCACTTTTTGCCCCAGCGTGTTGAAAACCGTCAATTCCACAAAGCGGGTTTGTGATAGTTGGTAACCGATGGCAGTTGCCGGATTGAAAGGGTTGGGATAGTTCTGTTGCAAGGTAAAGGAAGCCGCAACCGGATGCGTCCGATCAATACCGGCGGCCACGGGACTTTCATAGCTGCCCATATCCACCTGCGATTCATTGATTCGTGGATTGCCGATGATATCGTAATCCGGCAAATTCAATCCGGTGACATCGGGCGTGCCTTCGTTCAAACAGGGTGAAGTGGCCTGTAAACTGTACGGATCGCTGCCGCTGCCGCTGAATTCCGGATCCTGGTCAATATTGTCAGAATAGGTGCCCGAATATTCCGTCCCACTGCCGTTTCCTGCAAACCCTTCCTGTCCCCCTTTGATATCGCAATACGTGAAAGAGGGGTCGGAAGTCGTAGCACTCAGGTACACCAATTGGTCGGAATCGTCCCATATAATGCAGTTCGTAAATTGCGGATTACTTGGATTTCCAGTCATATATAACTCGTTCCCGTAGCTTGCGGCTTCATTGTTCACCATGGTACAATTGGTAACTGTAAAGTCACCAGCATTATTATACATGGCCCCACCGCTTCTTCCGGAATAATTATCGGCAATTAAACAACCAATGATTTGTAAATTATCGGAGGTGTACACATAGACTCCGCCTCCGTCACTGTTGCTGCGGTTATTAATGATTTTGGTGTTGATGACTTTTATGTTCGCATTATGAATCCGCAAACCGCCGCCGTAACTGTCCGCTTTGTTATTCCGAATTACACAGTTTTCAATCCGTACCTTGCTGTAGTCTTTAATAAACATACCGCCGCCCATATTATCAAAACCGCTCGCACCGTTGTACAGTTTTCCGTGTTCGATGAGGCAGTACTCAAATATGGAAGAATCGTTACTGAAACTGGTGCCGTCAAAACGGATGCCGCGCCAGCCGCCGGTGGTATCGTTACCGCTAAATCCGGTGGTGTCGTCGCGCATAAAATGGATGGTGTCGCCTTCCGCTCCCTGCGCCAGAACCCGGCCGTTCACCAATAGATAGTAATTTCCGGTGAATTTTACCGGCACGCCCTGTTCGATCGTTAACGTGACACCATCGTCAACGATAACGTTACCGGTTACAAACACCACTTGCAGATAAGATCTCCAGGTGGTATTAGACGATATGTTGCCTGAAACATAGATGGTATCCTCAACCACTTTTACGGAAGTATTGGATGCAAAAGCCATTGAAAAAAATAAAGTCGTAAAGAAAAACATTTTAACAAAGCGCATGGAGAACTCCTTTTTGAGGTTTGAAAAACTTACACTATTTATATTTAAAATTACTCCAAAGATATCTGC
>CAZJNP010000038.1:0-12840 GCA_964547355.1 uncultured Calditrichaceae bacterium | reverse complement strand
GGTTTACTCGGCGGCCAACTACGGCGGCACCATTACAGCCATTGCCATCAATACGCCGGGAACGCCGTCAGCTATTGTTTCCACTTTCGACGGTTATCCTTTGACCAAACAGGGCAAACCCGGCCGGGCTCTGGGCGCCTCGGTGATGGCTTCGGCTGTGGGTGGTTTTTTAGGGGCGCTGGTACTGGTCTTTTTTTCGGTACCTTTGGCCAAAGCGGCGCTACACTTCGGCCCGCCCGAATACTTTGCCCTGGCCATCTTCGGGCTGACCATCATCTCTTCGCTTTCTTCCGGCAATTACATTAAAGCCTTTATTGCCACGCTGATCGGATTACTACTGAACACCATCGGCATGGACCCTTTTACCGGATATCAGCGCTTCACCTTTGGCATTCCTGAGTTAGCGGACGGATTTAATTTTATTCCGGCCCTGATCGGATTGTTTGCCCTAAGCGAAATCTTTTTAAGTATCGAGAAGGAAAAACCGGTGCAGCAGGCGCTCAGGAAAATTTCAGGAAAGATGCCGGGATTAAAGGAGATGTGGCAAATCAAACGCACGATTTTGCAATCTTCTGTTTTGGGGACGATCATCGGAGTGGTGCCCGGAGCGGGCGCCACCATAGCTGCGTTTATTTCCTACAACGAGGCCAAGCGCGCCAGCAAACATCCGGAAGAGTTCGGCAAAGGATCGTTAGAGGGCGTGGCGGCCTCGGGTGCAGCCACAAGCGGTTCGGTAGGCGGGGCGCTGGTTCCTCTGCTTACCCTGGGTATCCCGGGTAGTGCTGCTACGGCTGTATTAATCGGCGCTTTGATGATGCACGGATTGACGCCGGGTCCGGAATTATTTAAAGATAAAGCTCCCATTGTTTACGGGCTGTTCGCCAGCATTTTTATCGCCTATTTTGCCATGTTGTTTTTAGGCATCGTAGGGAATCAGTTGTGGATTAAAATTATTTCTGCTCCCAAAGCCATTTTGAACCCCATGATTCTTGCCATTGCTTTTATCGGCAGCTATGCCGTTGGCAATTCCATGTTTGATGTGTGGTCCTGTTTTGGATTTGGTCTTTTGGGTTGGGTGTTGCGGCGGTACGATTTCCCCACGGCGCCGGTGATTTTGGGGCTTATATTGGGGTTTTTAGCGGAAACCAATTTCCGGCGCGCCTTACTGATGGGCGATGGGTCTATTTTCTTTACCCGGCCGGTTAGTCTTTTTATGATAGTTTTAGCGGTCGTGTCTTTCTTCTGGCCGTTGGTTAAAGTATATCGCGAGAAAAAGAAATCAGAAAAAAAATATGCCGATAAAATTGTTAAACATCGTTAAATAGGAGCGTTCAATGGCTATATTATTCCGAACCACACGGGCTCTTGAAAACAAAATCGATGAATACCTGGATAACGTCAGTAACGGCCTGCTGGTATTTGTGGAAGGGGTAAGACACTACATGCACCAGCAGGAGGAGAGTTTCCAGAGTAATATTCAATCCATTGATGATCTGGAGGGAAAGGCGGATCGTTTGCGCCGCAGTATCGAGAATGACCTGTACACCCATTCTTTAATTCCGGAGCACCGCGGTGATGTGCTGGGCCTGCTGGAGACCCTGGATGATGTGATCGACACTGCCAAAGAGACCCTGAATCAATTTGATGTGGAAAATCCCTACATCCCGGAAGAGTTTTATGACGAATATATCGAACTGGCGGAAATGGCCAGCAAGGCGGGAGAAGCGGTGGTGCAGGCCTCGCGTGCTTTTTTTAAGGAAGTGAAAATGGTGCAGGATCATTTGCATAAAGTCTATTTTTATGAAAAAGAAGCCGACAAACTGGGCTATCGGATTAAACGCAAGGTGTTCCGTACAGAAAATCTGGAGCTGTGCCAGAAATTCCATCTGCGTTACTTTGCCCTGCATATCGACACTCTGGCGGATATGGCGGAAAACGTCGCCGATCGCCTGGCTATTTACACCATTAAACGAACGATTTAAGACGGGTATCTGAACAATGATTTTTATATACCTCACCAGCGGATTATTTTTGGGTTGGTCTCTGGGGGCGAATGATGCCGCCAATGTCTTCGGCACGGCAGTTGGTACGCGCATGGTGCGCTTTAAAACCGCGGCTTTGATTGCCAGTATTTTTGTAATTTTCGGGGCGGTCATCGGCGGAGCAGGAGCCACACATACTTTGGGAAAACTTGGGGCCGTTAACGCCATTGCCGGCTCGTTTGTGGTTGCCTTTTCGGCAGGGTTTACAGTATTCTGGATGACCCGGCTAAAACTGCCAGTTTCCACATCGCAGGCTATTGTGGGCGCCATTATCGGTTGGAACTTTTTCAGCGGATCGGTTACCGATTACGATTCCCTGACCAAAATTGTATCCACCTGGGTATTATGTCCGGTGCTTTCGGCTTTATTCTCCATGATTTTGTACTTTCTTTTTAAGAACGTCATCAGTCGGATGAATATCCACCTGTTGTCCATGGATTTTTATACCCGGATTGCGCTGGTACTGGTGGGTGCATTTGGTGCTTACAGTCTGGGTGCCAACAATATTGCTAATGTGATGGGCGTTTTTGTGCCGGTGGCTCCTTTCAAAAGCATTAACATTTATGGTTTGTTCACACTGTCCGGAGCGCAGATTCTGTTCTTTTTTGGAGGATTGGCCATTGCGGTTGGTATTTTTACGTATTCCTATAAAGTAATGGACACAGTAGGTGGAAATTTGCTGAAGCTTTCGCCGGTGGCGGCGTTGATTGTTGTATTGGCTGAATCGCTGGTTTTGTTTATTTTTTCGTCGGAAGGGCTGGAAAACTGGCTGCTCAGCCACGGATTACCAGCCATCCCGCTGGTGCCGGTCTCCAGCTCGCAGGCTGTGGTGGGCGGCGTGATTGGAATCGGTTTAGCCAAAGGTGGTCGTGGTATCCGTTTTAATGTGTTGGGCGAGATTGCCGCTGGATGGGTCACCACGCCCATCGCTGCAAGCGTTCTTACTTTCATTTCTCTGTTTATTTTTCAAAATGTTTTCAATCAGCAGGTCAGTTATGCCGTTACTTATCAGATTGACGATCATGTAATCGAATACCTGCAAGAACAAAAAATTGATACGCAGGGTCTGGAGGTACTCAAAGGACAGTCCTTTCAGAACTCCATGCGGTTATCGTCGCTCCTTGATAAAAAGACGCACTTGAGTGCCGGGAAAATTCAAACCGTCCTTCAGGCGGCGGAGGTGGTTCCCATCAAGGTGGACGCACAGACTCTTGCGGAGTTGGATCGGAACTGGTTTACGCCAGGACAGCTTAACGCCTTGCATAAGTTAACCGGAAAGACGTTTCGCCATAAATGGGAATTTACACAAGCCTTACAGCAACTATCTCAGGAATGGCAGTACAAACCAAAATCGAAGATAAACCGCTTGTATAATAAAAAATTGAAAGCCAAGTTGCTTTATGTGATAAAAACGTTCACGGAGCAAAAGATAGGCAATCAATGAAAAAACAATGGTTGAGCCCAACTTGAAAAGATACAGATTCACGAACATCAGGAATTATCACGAACGATGTTTCAACGATAAGAATGCTTTGAAAGTTATGCAAGTCTTGTAATTTGTGGTTTAAAATGAACACATGGATTTGTAAGAAAGTTCGCTCTAAGACGGTTATATCCACTAAGTTAACGAATTGTTGGGAATTAATTTCAAGCAATTTAACTCAATAGAAAATCGTATCATCTTTGTAATGGGTGGTTTTTAAATAAAGCGTAAGGAAGAAAATCAAAACTCAATGACCATTTATCAAGGTAAAGGAGGAGTAATGGTACTCAGTAGAAGAGTTTTTTCAATAATGGCAATGCTTTTACTGATTGGTATTACGTTTTCAGCAGCTCAGGAAAACGTTTCTGCGGGCCACACAGAATGGGATAATGGCATCATCAAGTTCAAATCCGATGATGGGCAGTTTAAACTGCGCTTTGATGTGCGGGCTTTTATTAACGGTGCGCTGTTTTTCGAAAATAAAAACAAAGGGATGCTAAGCAACGGCACTCATTTACGAAAGGCGCGTCTGGCCCTTAAAACAAAATTATGGGGCGTATGGAAAGCCGAATGGGATATGGATATAGCGGAAGGCGTGGTGGAGATCAAAGATATGTTCATGGATTACCGCGGCTTTGACCAGACTTCGATAAAATTCGGACATTTCAAGGTTCCGTTCGGTCTTGAAATATTAACCAGTTCACGGTACATCGCATTCCCGGAACGTGCCTACAACGCACTGGCTTTTAAGATGGGCCGGCGTATGGCGTTACAGTACGCCCGTTGGGGAGATATGTGGAATTTCCGGGGTGCCATCTTTGGGCAGACGTTTGATACCAATAAAAATAAAACCAACGACGAAACCGGGGGCGGAGTAGCCGTTCGATTAGCGGTGGCTCCCGTTCAGAACGGGGCAAGAATCATCCATGCTGGAGTTTCGGCAGCCATAACAAACCCCGACGACGAAACCAATATGGTAGAATTTAAAAGCGAACCGGAAACCAAAATCGGCGATGTGGAAATCATTGATACCGATATTATCCGCGATGTGGATTATACGCGCAGGATTGGTGTGGAAAGTGCGATGGTGTACCACAATTTTCATCTCCAGGCGGAATACAATCTGGTAATGTTGGCGCGTCTAAACGGGTTGTCGCAGGTCAATTTCAACGGCGGTTATGTGTACCTGTTGTGGACCTTGACCGGTGAATCCAGAAAATGGAATAACGAAGAGGGCGAATTTGGTCAGCTCATTCCCAAAGACAACAATCTTGGCGCATGGGAATTAGGCGCGCGCTACAGCTATTTGAATTTATCCGACACCGATGCCCTGATTTTGGGTGGCCGCGCCAACAACTACACGTTGGCGCTGAATTGGTACGCCAATCCCAACATGGTATTCCAGCTTAATTACACCATGGTGCAAACTTCACAAAACGCCACCGGCGACGGTTTTGTCGGTGATGATCAATTCAGTTATGTGCAATTTATGACTAAGTTTTTCTTTTAACCTATTGGAGGAAAGATGAAACGATTAGGGTTTCTTTTATTTTCGTTGATCCTGACTTTAGTTGTCGGATGCAATCTGGATGATTCCGTTACGGAGACCCCTCCGGACACCAAAAGCGACATTCCCGTGGTGATTAATGAAATAATGGCCAGTAATGATGCGGCCGTAACCGATGAAAACGGTGAATATGACGATTGGTTTGAACTGTACAACGCGGGCGATACGGCGGTCGATATCGGTGGAATGTACGTAAGCGACGATCAGACCGATTTGACCATGTGGCAGATTCCAACTACCGACCCGGCCAAGACCACCATTCCGGCCAAAGGATTTTTAGTGCTCTGGGCCGACGGGCAGCCGGATCAGGGTGTGTTGCATCTGGATTTTAAACTGTCCAGCGGCGGAGAAGATATTGTGCTGGTAGAATCCAACGGTAGAGTGATTATCGATCAATACACCTTTGGCCCTCAGCAAACGGATGTTGCCATCGGACGCAATCCGGACGGCAGCGATAACTGGGAAACGATGAGTACAGCCACTCCGGGAGCCTCCAATTCCGGTGCGCCTTCAAACGTAGCCCCGGTAATTGGGGATATTACCGTGTCTCCGGACTCGCTAACCCCAACTACTCCGGTGATTGTTTCGGCTAAGGTCACGGACGAGGATGGCAACTTAGCATCCGTTAAGATTACTTATAGTCCGGAAGGCCAGGTAACCGCCGATACAGCCATGACGGCTCAAGGCGGAGATATTTATCAGGCCGATCTGGGCACATTTGCAGACGGTTCACGTATCTTCTTTTTCATTACGGCAGAGGACGCTGAAGGTCTGAAGGCAGTTTCTGACACGGTGTCTTTTGAGGTTGGCTATATTGCACCAGTGTTGTTCATCAATGAATTTTTAGCCAGCAACGACGCGGACACCAGCGACGCCTTCGGCGAATTTGACGATTGGATCGAAATATACAACCCGGGCCCGGAAGCGGTGAATATCGGCGGAATGTACATTTCCGACGACAAAACGGATCTCACAGCCTGGCAGATTCCTACCACGGCGCCGGATAGCACCACCATCCCGGCTGGCGGATTTTTGCTTCTATGGGCAGATAAACAACCTGAGCAGGGCAT
The DNA here is from genome assembly GCA_964547355.1 of uncultured Calditrichaceae bacterium. Classification (GTDB taxonomy): domain Bacteria; phylum Calditrichota; class Calditrichia; order Calditrichales; family Calditrichaceae; genus CAZJNP01. The sequence continues at coordinate 6,678 of CAZJNP010000038.1, read as the reverse complement.
CTTGCATGTAAATATCAAGCTGTCCAGCGGCGGAGAAGATGTGGTACTTACTGCACCCAACGGCACGACGGTCATCGATTCGCTGACTTTTGGCGAACAAACCACCGATGTGTCTATGGGCCGTAAACCAGACGGCAGCGATAACTGGATGTTTTTTGACACACCAACGCCCGGCGCTTCGAACAATTAAATTGCGACAAGCGATTCCGTTCCTTTAGGAATGGGATCGCTTTTTTTTTATTGAAGAGGGGAAATGCGTTATCTTTTAATTTTACTTTTTTTGACGGCCTGTTCGCTTCAGGAGTCAGGAGTTAAGCAGGAACTTCCTGTGGGTAAATTAACCTTAATCGCCGAATATGAGATGGACGTCCCGGAGCCCTCGGGGTTGTCTTTGAGCGCGAACGGGAAATTCCTGTGGACGGTCAGCGATCAAACCGGGCTGGTTTACGCCGTATCGTTTGAAGGGAAAAAACTAAGAGAGCTGACCTACCATGGAGAAGATCCGGAGGGCATCGTTCAAAACTCTTCGGATCAGACGTTATGGGTGGTGGAAGAACAGCGTCGCGAGCTGGTGCATCTGGATACGCTGGGGAATGAAAGCGAACGCTTTGTCGTTGACGTGGAGAATCGTAGTGCCAACTCCGGCCTGGAAGGAATTGCGCTGGATGTTTCGGGTAATACGATTTATTTATTGAATGAAAAAGATCCGGCATTGTTTTTAAAGCTGGATCAGAACATGCTGGTGCAGAACGCCATACTTGTGAATTTTGCGGAAGACTGCTCCGGCCTTACCTTTGATGCACAGCAGCGCTGTCTGTGGATGCTCAGTGACGCGTCTAAAACATTAATAAAAATGGACACCACCGGAGTACCGTTAATAAAATATGCGCTTCCCTGGGATAAGGCGGAGGGCATAGCCGTGGATAACCGGAGTAACGTGGTTTACATGGTGAACGATTCCCGCAGTATGCTTTCCCTGTTTGAGCTGCCCCAAGAATAACCTCTTTTTTCAGACGATAAGATAATATCATGCCAAAGAATTTTAATCAACCAAAAAAGAGACACGTCATGCTTTTGGAAACAACTCGTATCCACAATTGGTAACCACATACTTTACGCTTGCGAAAGGTTGAAAGAAAGCGTAGATAACAACAAGGTTTCTGCCAGGCGGCACTAAAGAATAGCTGAAAGTACAAAGTAATTCCAGCCCTTAATATGGCGCAAGGGAACGCGACTAAAATAAATTTTCGCTTTACATACGGACTTAACGTGCGTAATTTTATGATACGGGGTGGAGGGATGAGCAAAACAATTAAAATAGGTTGCTGCGGATTTCCCCGCGCCAGGCAGGTTTATTATTCGTCCTTCGATCTGGTGGAAGTTCAGAAAACATTTTACAGTCTGCCCAAACCGGAAACCGTCCAAAAATGGCGGCAGGAAGCGCCGTCCCACTTTGAATTTACCCTCAAAGGATGGCAAGGAATTACGCATCTCGTTACTTCTCCCACATATCGTAAAATTCGGCATAAAATACCGGAAACACGGCAATCCCGTTACGGTCATTTCCAGAATACCGAAGAAGTCTTTTTGGCCTGGAATGCGACCGCAAAAATTGCCCAAACGCTGGACGCATCTATTGTTGTTTTGCAATGTCCGCCGAATTTTTCTGAAAACAGACAGGCGCTAAAGAACCTGCGTGGATTTTTTTCCCGAATCGAGAAAAACGGGTTAAAAATCGCAATTGAATTTCGCGCTGCCTGGAGGGAAGAAACCATTCGCGATCTGTGCCAGGAATTTGATCTGATCCATTGCGTGGATCCGTTTAAAGAGCAATCGCAGACTGAAAAAATTGCTTATTTTCGGTTACATGGAAAACCGCCCGGCACAAAAATGTATCGCTACACATTTTCAGACGATGATCTCCGTCGGCTGTTTACATGGATGGATAACACGGAGCAGAACTATGTCCTGTTTAATAATGTCACCATGTGGCAGGATGCCCTTCGTTGTAAAACGTTTTTTATGGGAGAAATATGATGTCTCTATTTCGGCTTTATATTATCTTAGCACTGATGAATTTAATAATTGGCCACGGTGGTGTGGCTTCAAGTTTAAATAATGCAGGAGGCCAAAAGATGGCGCTAACATTAGTCAGCTCTGCATTTGAAGAAGGCGGATTCATTCCGTCTCAATATACCTGCGACGGGAAAGACATTTCGCCCCCCTTTCATGGGAAAACGTGCCAGAAGGTGCAAAGAGTTTTGCCCTGATCTGCGATGACCCGGACGCACCGGTGGGAACCTGGGTCCACTGGGTCATTTACAATATACCGGCTCAGGTACGGGCGTTAAAGGAAGGTTTCCCAAACGATGAAAAACTAAACGACGGTACGGAACAGGGATTAAATGATTTTGGCCGTACAGGATATGGTGGCCCCTGCCCCCCATCCGGTATACATCGTTACTATTTTAAATTGTATGCTCTGGATACGGTGATTGATATCGAACCGGGAATTACTAAGGATGAATTACTCGTCGCTATGAAGGGGCATATTCTTGCAGAAGCGAACTTGATGGGCAGGTACCGTCGATAACCGGAATTCTAATTGCGAATGCCCGGGTTATGGCCGGGCATTCTATTTTATTAAAGATATTAATTTTTTTTAACATCGTCTTCTGTTATGTAAAAGCACCGTTTATTTTTTTATCAAAAACGATCCTAAGTTCTGACCCCTATTAAACATACATGGAACCCATTAATGTTTGGCTAAGTTTTTTTTAAGTCGTCAAAATGCGTAGTTTGTTTTAACGAATTACAAAGGACGGCTATTGCAGGGGAACAAATTAAAGAGAATCCTGAACCATGCCTAAACATGGACCATTTCCGGTCGAATAAATATACACTCGGAAATTGGAGAGTTAACATTTGTGGAATAAAAAATCACGCATTTTTATAATCGTTTTATATCTGGTGAGAGGGGCTGTCAAAAAAATGAACAGATTTATTCTGAGTACTACAATCGTCCTTTGGAGTCTGTTTACAGCCTGCGATAGCCGTAGCACAGATCGTAAAGATCCGTTATTAAAAAGTGCATTCACACAGACGATTCCGCTTATTCAGGGCACTTTTAAAATAGCCATCCCTTTTAATGGTGTGCTGGAACCGTGGAAAAATATTGATGTGTCTCTGCCCGATACCGCAATACTAATCGGAGTAATGGCGGAAGAAGGCAGTTCTGTTTCCAAAGACGAGCTTTTAGCCACGGCGCTTATTTCTGCGCCCAGAAAAGAATATATACCCGTTAACATCATCTCACCGATTGACGGCACGATAACGGGAATATATTTTACTTTGAACGACACAATCCCGGCGGGTGGTAAAATATTATCCGTGACAAACTTTGACCGATTGCGCATTAAAGCCAAGCTGAAACCGTATCAAATGGCTTATGTGCGTGAGAATGCGGATGCGGAATTATTCTTTGATAATGCTATTTTCTCGGGCTATGTGGTGCGAATAATACAGCAAGAACATTCCGTAGAAATATTGACGAAAAAAGAATATCCGCAGTTGCCACCTTACGGCTGGATAAAAGGCCAAATAAAAGGTAGTCTGGTAAAAGGAACCTATATACAGAATGATTTTTTCAACCAAAACGACTCCCTTAAAATTCTTGTAGCAGGGGATATATCTTTGACGATCAGAAGAGTAGGTATGGCCGATTCGCTGGCACTTATTTATCCGACGGTTCCCGATGTTGATAAGGTCTCAATAATCGAAAATTAATAAAAAAATGCTTGACAAGTTGATTAAAAATATTATATTGTAACTGATTTATCTATTAACCAAGTTGAAGTTTATGCGCCGAATCCTGCAAATAGTTTTGATGGTTGGTTTTTTCTCCCTGGTTTTTGCCGGGAATATTGCGGTTTTTACCGAAGTAAGTGCCACTCCCAGCACAGACCGGGTCGTATTATCCTGGGTGACGAAAACAGAAATCGATATTGATAAATTCACAATTTTGCGCAGCAGCGACGATGTGTCCTATGTGGAAATTGCCCGCGTAAAACCTAAAGGACCGGGAACCCGGTATGAATATGTGGACGGCAACGTGATGTTTAAAGATATTTCTCCTCTGTTCTACAAAATACGCGCCATCGACATACAGGGTAAGGTGGTGGATGAAACTTCATTAATCGTTCATCCCAATATTTCCGGTATCTTTCGTACCTGGGGGACGCTAAAAGCCTTATTTCGATGAGAACGAAAATAACAAATTGGCAATAAACCCTTTTCATTTTTTATGGAAAGGGTTTTTATTTATCTGAAAAAGCCTTTCACGGCATCTTTTGTTTGAGGCAGTAAGTTCTGTATACTCTTTAGTGAAAAAACAAAAGCGGGAAATTACCTTTACTGAAAGACGGGCTACAGGTAAAGGGGAAATATTTTCAAGGTCGAAGGAAATCTTTCGATTAAAGTGATAGGGGCATAAAAGCCATGCTGTTTTATTTCATGGGTATAACCATGAAAACGTTATAATCAAAAAAATAAGCTTAAAAATTGTTAAATAAATAGGGGTAAATTTTTATAATATCATGGTATGCAAAAAAACTGAACGTTCCAGGATTTATTCAGTTTAAGCATAGAGTGAAGAAAAAATGGTAACGCATCATTTGAAGAAATTATCCTTAGCAATTATTTGGAGAAATTGTGGTGAAAAATCTTACAAAAATAGTTCTGTTACTTTTATTTCCTGTTTTGGTTTTCGGGCAGTATGAAGAGTATTTACAAGCAGACCCAGAACCCACGATGCATAAACAGGCCGGGTTCGCCTTTAGTGTCATCGAAACCGGAACAGGCATCGGCGGATTCTATAATATTCCGTTGAAGAATTTTATACACATCGGTCTGGCTGCGAATGTGTTTCTTCTGAGGGATAAGAATCAGATTGATATTTATGATCCATATACCGGTTATCCCATCACCATTGGCAAAAAAAACAACGTGTATCTGCTTGATTTTTTATTTTCAGTAAAAAAACGTCTTTTCCCGCGCTCCATAGACGATAACTTACGTCCGTTTTTAGCGTTAAGTGTTGGACCGGTTTATGGGATGAATTTCCCGGGAAACAAGGATATCAAAGATGAATTTTCCTGGGCTGCGAATCTGTCAGGAGCCATGGGCGTGGAAGTCATTCTTAACGACAATTATCTTTTTGGCATGCGGCTGCAGTACAGGTACATGAAGTTCGGCAGAATAATCGGGGAGAAAAAAGACCACTCCACTGTAGATGTTAGGATTGAAATAGGGAAAGTATTTTAGTGGCGAAAACGCAGGTCTATTTTGTGGAATTGAGCGTACCGCAAAAGGTGCGTTATATTTGTGATATTGTGGAAAAATTTTATAACGCCAAGCGGACGGTTGCTATTTTTGTAAAAGAGAGTAAAGATGCTCTTTTACTGGATCAGCAGTTGTGGGTCTGGAAACCGGATAGTTTTGTGCCCCACGCCATGGCGGACGGACAGAGTCAAGCAGAAGAAGAAACGGTGACCATTGTGAAACATCCAGACCATTTACCCGCTGTCGATGCGTTAATACAGTTTGATCCCATAGCTCTGGAACATCTGGACAGCTACAAATACGTCATCGATTTTGCCGAAACCTATCATAACAGTAAATTATTAGCCAGCCGTGAAAGGTACAGGAAAGTCCGGGATGCTGGCACATTTGATCTGGAGTTTATGAAACTGGGCACATTCTTGGCCCTGGACCTGTAAAATGGAATGGCGAAGTCCATTTTGATTTATACCTATGCTAACATCCCATTATCTGGAACAGTTAAACGAAAAGCAAAAAAAAGCGGTGACCGCTTCGCGGGAGCCTGTTCTGGTTTTAGCAGGGCCGGGGACAGGTAAAACCCGTACGTTAATTGCTCGTATTATTTACGAAATCACCAATTACAAAATCCCTCCGGGGCAGATACTGGCCCTGACCTTCAGTAATAAAGCCGTTCAGGAAATCAAGCATCGGTTGCGTCAGGTATTGGCAGAAAATGCAGATAAAGTACAAAGTTTTACCTTTCATTCCTTTTGTTTGGAAGTATTACGTCGTTATCCTGAAAAAGTAGGCCTCCACAAACATTTCAGTGTTTGCGACGAAACGTATCAGCAGCGGCTGGTATTGGAATTGATTAAAAACCGGGTACGAAATCATCCCGAGCGTAAAGTACGAGGGATATTATTGGCGTTCTCCAATTACGTTTTGAAGGATAAACCCCTGCCGGCTTTCTCCGCATTAATTTACGAAAAATATCTGGAACACTTAGAACGGCACAAGTTTATCGACTTTGATTTAGTGTTGAAAAAAGCATTTCAACTTTTTTCAGAAAATAAGGATGTGTTGGAGCAGTATCGATTTCTGAACCAATCCATTTTAGTTGATGAATTTCAGGACACAGACCCGCTGCAATATCAAATTGTAAAATTATTGGCTCTGAATCACCGGAATTTTTTTGTTGTTGCTGACGATGACCAGTCCATTTATGCCTGGCGCGGAGCGCATCCGGAAAACATCCGGCAGTTCATGGCAGATTTTAATATTTCCGAGCCGATAATTCTGGAAGAGAATTACCGCTGCAGCCGACCGATTATGGAAGCGGCGCAAGCCCTGGTTCAAACC
>CAZJNP010000037.1:0-12902 GCA_964547355.1 uncultured Calditrichaceae bacterium | reverse complement strand
GATTTTTACAACATCAAAACCGTATTAAACCAACAATTGAATTTAAACGCATCGAGTTTTTTCTTATATTGTCGCATTATTTTAAATGAGCGTATGAAAGGGAAGTTCTTTTGAGCGAGCGCTTTTTATACTGGGCGGCTTTTCTTATTTATTCGCTGGTGGTTGTGGGCATCGGCGGGTACGTCTGGTTCAAAGAAAAAAAGAGCGGTAAAGTTTGCGACAACAGCGCATACTGGGAAGCCAGGAGAGATTTATCCTCCTGGTCGGTTGGCCTCTCCATCTCCGCCAGTATGATGTCTATCAGCTGGTCTTGTGTGTACGGCGTGCAGCTTTTCTACTGGTATGGTCCGGGCGGGGCCTGGCTTTTAATCATCCCGTGGCTGCTGACCATGCTGGGATTTTTCTTCTTTGCGCCGCTGTTCCGTAAATTTAAGGTATTCTCCCAACCCCAGCTATTGGAAAGACGCTTCGGTAAAGAAGCGCGCAGCCTGTTGGCGCCGGCGCTCATTCTTGTGTTCATCACCTGGACCGGAGCGGAAATCTACGCCGCCGGTCAGATTATCGCCCCGTTCCTGGGCATCTCTTTGCCCGCAACGCTGCTGATTATTACCGTTGTGGTGGCCGTTTATAGTTATACCGGCGGTTTTGAAGCGGTGGTCTCCACAGATAAAATACAGTTTTTACTGGTGGCTTTTTTTATTACCGTGATTGCCTATCTGGCATGGTCTGCTCTGCCGGCGGACATCCATTTACTAAAAGATGTTCAACCGCCAAAGGCTCAACATTCCAGCCCGTGGCTTTCTCCGGGCTGGGCGCTCATTTTAATGACGTTTATGGCTTATCTGCCGGGTTGGATTGTAGAAACCGACGTCTGGATTCGGCTGCAGGCGGCCAAAAGCAACCCGCACGCCCGCGGAGGGATTTTGCTTGCCGGATTCAATTCGCTGGTGTTTGTGGGCGTGATGCCTTTCGTGATTGGTCTTTCCGCGCTGGTTCTTTATCCGGCGACAAACGGACAGATTCCGGTTGAACTGCAGGACGGCGCGCTCATCTTTACGGTGATTATGAAACAATATGCCCCGGTATGGCTGAATTTGCTCCTTTCCGTGGGGCTTATTGCCGCGGCCATGTCCACCATTGACACTTGCGGCAATGTGGTGGCCTTGTCCTTTTCCCATGATTTACTGGAACCGGGCCCGGGTAAAAACTGGTCGGCAAAAAAACTAAACCGGGTGGCGCGTTGGTCATCGGTGGGCGCCATATTCATTTCATTTATCTATGCCCTCTTTACGGAAAGCCTGTGGGATATTTTTTATCTTTCTTCCGGAATCCTGACCACCACGGTTTTTATTCCGGTGGTCAGCAGCTTTTTCAAAAGCACCACCGCGCGCCAGGTTCAATGGGCCATGGCCCTGGGATTTGTGGGCACGCTGTTTTTCTACTTTTTAGAATCCCGTGGTTATTCAGCCGCAATCGAACCTGCCGCAGTGGCGGAAACCGGACTTGGTTATATTTTATGGGGATTCGGACTTTCCGTCCTGGGGTTCTTCCTGGGCAAATTAAAAGCGGGAAGCGTCGGGCAATCCGCCAGTTGATTTTAATGCTCAAGTAGAGGAGAGTTCGTTAAAACTTATGGATTTTTCTATAGTATCCGCAGCATGATTCACGCCTAAAAAATTCAGAATAACGTCCGCCCAGCTGACTGGCAACACTCTGAGCAAGGGAAGGGTATAGAGCAAGGCGGGCATGTACAACCGCGGTTTGTTCCCCTGAATGGCCTGCAGGATTTTCTCCGCGACCTTCTCGGATTTGAGAACAGGCAGCAGAAAAGGAAAACGGCTGCGCACACCGGGCGCCATCTGTGTGTCAATAAAATAAGGACAGACTACGGTGGTGCGGACGGCGGATTTGGCTTTTTTTAATTCCAGGCGCAGGGTTTCATCAAAACCGACGGCCGCAAATTTACTGGCGTTGTAAGCGGAGAGACCTGCGGAACCCACCAGTCCTCCGGCAGAGGCAATGGTCACGATATGGCCGCTATTTCGTTCTAACATGGCTGGCAAAAAAAGGCGCACCAGACGAAACAGCGCCAGGGTATTCACCTGAAAGATTTTAGTCACCTCTTCATCGGAACTTTCCCACAGACGTCCGGGAATCAAAAGACCGGCGTTGTTGATCAGGATGTCCACCCGCTCTGTAAAAGACTGTACCGCCTCGGCCGTATCGCGGATTTGTACTGGGTCGCTCAGGTCGCAAACAAAAGGCTTCACCGTGGCCGGGTATTTCGAGAGCGCCTTAACCGTTTGTTCCAGCCCGGTGCGGTCGATATCGATGAGCGCCATTCGAGCCGAATGGGACGCGAGTTTCACTGCCAGCGCCCTGCCCAAGTCACCGCCCGCACCGGTGATGACGATGCGGCTGTTTTTGATTTCACTCATCGGCGCTTTTTACCATGATTCCCTTATGCAAACGCGATTGAAATTTCTTTGTCGTCTGGGTAATAAACGGAACGGCGCCCTGCAGCCCCATTCGACGCAGGGTCTGGGCCATGGCATGCCCGCTTTCGCCCACGGAAACACGTACTCCGGAGCCTAAAGCGGTCGTAAATTTTGCGTTCACATCGACCACGGTGCGTAAAATATGTTCTTCATGCTTGGAAAACAGGCTGAGGTCGAATCCGGGGAGTTTTAGTCCGAAGTTTAACGTCCCGTCTACCGACAAAATGGATTTTCCGTCGGGGTCCAGCACCTGGGCGGAAAAAGAATTGTCCGTTAACCGGAAGGGTAGTTCAGTGGTAAACTTTGGAAATCCCCAGATCTCTTTACCGGCGGCGCAGGCGATCTCAGTCGTCACGGGCAGATGGTGAATGTAGAATCCGATTTTACGCCTGGAAGCCGGTCGGAAAAATTCAGGGAGATTGATCACCGGTTTATCAGAATCCGGGGCGTAAACCGCTGTGGCCAGTCCTACTTCATTGTAGGACCCGATATCTGTTTCACGATACTCATAAAATGCCAGCCCGGACAGGGCGCTGCCGTTAAAAAATTTACAGGGCTGCAAACCCGTTCCCGCAAGCAAGTCCGACGCCCGCTTGTGGTCGGTCCAGAAAAAAAGCAGTGCGGCCGATGTGTCGTAGTAGAAAATGGGCAGTTTGACCTCGCCTTGCGAGGTGGCAAATGGCTGCTGCGGAACGGAAAAAAAAGAATCGTTTTTACTCATAGCCTGTTCTCCAATTTTATTTGTCAACAATCTGGCGAAGATGGTACCGTTCAGATAATCCGGCGCTGTAAAATCAAAGGATTAAATCACTCCCGGATGTTACCGATTTCAGCTTCCCACTGCTGTTCGATTAGCGCCAGGCGGTTAATCTGATTGGTGCCCTCGTAAATCTGACCGAGCCGGGCGTCCCGCAGGGCTCTTTCCACGCCGTATTTTTGCACATAGCCATGGTCGCCCATTAATTCAACGGCTTTATTGCAAACCTTAAACGCCGTATCCGTGGCAAATACTTTGCTTGCGGCCGCCGCGGCCTGATTACTGCGCAATTCGCTGCAACTATGCCAGACCATCGCCCTTGCCGCCCAGAGCTGAATCAGCATTTCGGCCAGTTCCAGTTGCACATCCTGATATTCGATCAATCGTTTTCCGCCTAAAAATGTCTCTTGGCAGAAATCCAGCGTGCGTTCAAAGGCGCCGCGGGCCTGTCCCAGGGCCATGGCGCCCACCACGGGACGCGAATAATTAAGCACATTGCGGTTAATGGCCCAGCCGGAGCGCAACTTTCCCACTACATTACTGCGGGGCACAAAAACGTCTTCCAGAATGATTTCAGAAGCGTCGGAAGGCCGCTGACCCATCTTGCGTTCTTTCCGCCCGACAGACACGCCGGACATGCTTTTATCAACTAAAAAGCACGTCCAGGAATCCAGCGCTTCGCCATCCAATTTGGCAAAAACCGTTAACTTTTGCGCCAGACTGCCATTGGAAATAAACACCTTTCGTCCGTTCAACAGGTAGCCCCCGGATGTTTCTTTGGCGGTGGTTACTAACCTGGCTGCGGCACCGCCTTCGGTATGTTCCACATCGGAGCCGGCTTGCGGTTCCGTAATCGCGAAAGCCATTAATACGGGATCTGCCGATTTGGACCTGTACTGGAGCGGAAAATAATGGCGCAGGTAAGTGGGTACGTGCCCGGCTAACAGCAACGGAGCAATTCCCAGGTAATGCACCAGCAGCAGCAAGCCGATGCCACCGCTTTCCGCCGAAAATTCTTCCGCGATTAGAGCTACCTGAAAAACCGTGCTTTTGAAATAGGAATAGATGCTTGCTCGTCCCAGTGGCGGTACCATAAGCAAAGAGAGAAAACCTCTCCTGGCGGCTTCCCGAATTAAGGGCATCGGGTCGAATGAATGGTGGTGAATGTCCGCATCAAAAGCCACCGGCCGGATGAATTCTCTTGAGAATTGCAAAGCCCGGCGCCGCCATTTTCGCGCCCCGCGGGGCAGGGTGCGGGTATCCCGTTCCCAGATGGTCAGCGGCCGGACATCTACCAGCCAGCGACCGATGGTATTCATGCGCTTAACCGCATTGGGCATTTTTAATCGTTCAAGAATTTCTTCCATTATCTTGCCTCTTAAAGTTCACTGATAAATCGGCGTAAGTAAAGCGGAGCACCGGCCATGGACTTCAGCGTGGTGATGTCGCGCAGCCGTTTTTCCATGCCGTAATCTTCCATGTAGCCATAACCGCCGAACGTTTGCAGAGCGTCGGTAACCGCCCGGGCGCATAAATCCATAACCGAAAGTTTGGTCATGGCCACCTGTTTTAAATGATGTTGGTTAATTTGATGTAACGGCCACTCACGCATTAAAAGCGCTTCTGCCGTAAAAATATTTGTTTCCGCCTGGGCAAGCAGATTATTAATCGCCGCGTGATCTTTGATTTCCGTGCCGCCCTGGTAGCGTTCTGCTGTGTATTTTTGGGCCGCGGATAAGGCGCCGCGGGCCGTTCCCACGGCAATGGCCGAAAGTCCCAGCCAATGCATGTACAAGACCTGTAACAAATGTTCGCCTGCATCCGGGATTGCGGCGCTCTGATTTTTATCTAACGAGATGTTGTCAAAACTCAGATGCTCCACCCGGCAGGCGCGCAAACCAGTACGGTGCTCGACAGACTCCCTGTGCAAGCCCGGACGGTCCGCCGGTACTAGGAATAACGCCCATTCGGAATGAGAGCGGGCAAAAACGAGATAGGCCTCGTTCTTCGGGCCGGAATACACGAAATATTTGGAGCCGGACACAATGTAGTTTTCGCCGTCCGCGCGGGCAGTGGTTGACCAGTCGCCGGGCGATGGCGGTTGTCCTTGAAACAACGCGGCCGCAGAGGGCAGTCCCGCTGATTCCTGCAAAGCGATGGCCGCGTATTCCGGAAAGGAATTTTTTTGGCCAAACGCCCGCTGTAAAAGCTGAGACGCCACGCCCTGCAAATGGAAACACAAAGCCACTCCGGCACAGGATTCGGCCAGCAGGGTCAAAAGCTCCAGCGACAGCCCGGCGTCCGGCAGCTCCGCGCCCCAAATACCGTAGGTGTTTTCCGACGAGGCCAACAGCCCGGTTTCATTCCCGGCTCTTAGAATTTCCGGGAGTTTGCTCAGATCGCCGTCGGAAAATTCTGCGCTTAACATGGAAGAAATCGTGTGCTGGCTGAATTTTTGTGCCAGCTCTTTAAAGGCGAAGATTTCTTCCGGGGAAAGTGGTTCGGTCATATGTATCTATCCGTTTTAGTTAGTTAGAACAACATAAAGATACAAAGTCAACTGATTGTTCTCAACATAATCCGTTAAGGGGAAGGAAATAAGCAGGTTTAAATCCTGAAATTATCCTAACAGTTGTGCTTCATGTGGTATATCTTACAAAACCTGGAATGCGCAGGGCTGATTAACGGCTCGTGTATTTAGAGAACCATTGTTGTTTTGGCCTTGTATTAGGGGGGTGTAAAATAATGCGCGATCTATTTTTCTGTTTCACAAATTTCCGTTAACACATTGCCGGTGGATCGGGGATGCAAAAAAGCGATTTTTGTTCCATGAGCTCCGCTTCGGGGCTGTTGGTCGATCAACTCTATGTTGTTTTGCTGCAAATGTTTCAGCTCAGTCTGAATGTCGTCCGTCTGAAATGCGATATGGTGTAATCCGGGGCCTTTTTTAGTTAGAAATTTTGCCACCGGACTGTCCGGGTCCGTGGGTTCCAGCAGTTCGATTTGTACTTCACCGGCGCGGAACATGGCCACACGAACTTTTTGATCGGTCACTTCTTCTGTCCCGACAAAAGACAGTCCCAGTACGTCCCGGTAATAGGGAATGGCCGCTTCCAGCGACTTCACGGCAATGGCGATATGATTTATCTTTGTAATCATTTAAGTACGGACTCCCTGAAAAACTTTTGTAATTCCTCGTTAATTAAAGCGTAAGGGGTTGTGTTCTTGCGAAAAATTTGTTCTACCCACTGCATCAGTATCCGGTCCAGATCGAAATAGCGGTAAATGCGTTCGCGCAGTTTGCTGTGGATGATGTTTCGAAGTTCCCCGGCGATGCGCTTTTTGCGCTTTTCTTCCAGCTGACCGTTGCAGCTCAGTTTGGCGAAGTATTCTTCCACCCCGGCGGTCATTTCTTCCACGCCTTCGTTTTGCAGGGCGGAAGTCATGAATACCGGGTTCTGATTTTGCGGATCATAGTCGTCTTTCAGATGCAGCACGTATTCCACTTCGGCCTTGACGCGGTCGGCGTCGGCCTTGTCGCTTTTGTTTACGATGAACACATCGCCGATTTCCATCACTCCCGCCTTAAGCGCCTGGATCTCATCGCCCAGACCCGGGACCAGAATGAGCAAAACCAGATCGGAAAGCCCAACGATGTCGATTTCGGTCTGCCCCACGCCGATGGTTTCGATCATGATCAGGTCAAAGCCGGCGGCGTCCAGGACTTTGAGGGCGTCGGTGGTGGCGCCGGCGATGCCGCCCAGATGTCCGCGCGAAGCCATGGAACGAATAAAAACGCCTTCATCCGTGGCGTGGCTTTGCATACGGATGCGGTCGCCTAATATGGCGCCTCCGGAAAAGGGCGAGCTGGGATCCACTGCAATGACAGCTACCTTTTTACCTTTCTGCCTTTCTATTTTGATCATCAGGTTTACCAGCGAACTTTTACCTGAACCCGGAGGTCCGGTGATGCCCCAGACCGCGGCGCGTCCCGTGTGCGGGTAAAGCGCGTCGATCAGTTGCTCCTTTTCCGGGTGCTCGTTTTCAATCCAACTGATGGCCCGGGCAACGGCCCGGATGTCCCCGTTTAAAATCCTTTCGATCAAGCTTATTTCTCCTTTAAGTTAGCGCGGTTCTTTTCGATGAAATCAATCACAGCGTCGATGGGCGCGCCCGGCCGAAATATGGCCTGAACGCCATGTTCCTTAAGGAAGGGAATATCGTCTTCGGGAATGATTCCGCCCCCGAACACGATGATCTCTTCGCCGCCGTATTGTTTTAACAGTCGAACGACTTCCGGAAACAGTTCGTTGTGTGCGCCGGAAAGCAGACTCAGCCCAACAAAATCCACGTCTTCCTGCACGGCGGCCTTGGCGATCGCTTCGGGCGATTGCCGAATGCCAGTGTAAATGACTTCGTAACCTGCGTCGCGCAAAGCGCGAGCCACATATTTTGCTCCCCGGTCGTGTCCGTCTAATCCGGGTTTGGCAATTAAGATACGAATTTTTCGAGTCATGCCGAATCCTTATTTTAATGTCTAATCGTCAAAGGTTAAGAATTCATGACCAGCGTTCATGCGTGCAATGGTTAATGTTATTGCGGATGAACCATTGACTTTTAAACGCCAAAAGCTAAAGTATCACCGATTCCTGATGTTCGCCAAACACGTCGCGTAAGGCGTTGCTGATTTCTCCCAGGGTGGCGTAAGCCCGGGCGGCTTCCACAATAAAGGGCATCAGGTTTTGCGATTCATCCCCGGCCGCTTCTTTAATTGCGGACAGCGTTTTTTGCACCTGCCGTTCATCGCGTGATTGCCGCAGTTGCTGCAGTTTTTGCACTTGTACTTCGCGCAGTCTGGGGTCCACTTTCAGGATTTCCTTAGGCGGTTCTTCGTCAACGGTGTATTCGTTTACGCCCACCAGAATTCGTTTTTTCTGTTCGATTTCTTTCTGATATTTATAGGCGGCGTCCTGAATTTCTTTTTGAATGAATCCTTTTTCGATGGCTTCCACCATACCGCCGAGCTGCTCGATTTTGTCCAGGTATTTCCACACCTCTTCTTCGATGCGGTCGGTCAGGTCTTCAATATAATAAGAACCGGCCAGCGGATCGACGGTGGCGGTCACGCCGGATTCGTGCGCCACGATTTGCTGGGTGCGCAAAGCGATTCTTACCGATTCTTCCGTGGGTAATCCAAGGGCTTCGTCCCGGGAATTGGTATGAAGGCTCTGCGTGCCGCCCAGCACAGCGGCCAGGGTTTGGATGGTTACCCGTACGATGTTATTGTCCGGCTGCTGGGCGGTTAAGGTGCTTCCGCCGGTTTGGGTGTGGAAGCGCAGCATCATGGAGCGGGGATTCTGGGCGTTAAATTTTTCTTTCATGATTTTTGCCCAGATGCGGCGTGCGGCCCGAAATTTGGCCACTTCTTCCAATAGATCGTTGTGGGCGTTAAAAAAGAACGACAGTCGGCCGGCAAAGCGGTCCACGTCCAGACCGGCGTCGATAGCGGCTTGCACATAAGCGATACCGTCCGCCAAAGTAAAGGCCACTTCCTGCACGGCGGTGGAACCCGCTTCCCGGATATGATAGCCGGAAATGCTGATGGTGTTCCATTTGGGCACTTCCTGCGCGCAGTATTCGAAAATGTTGGTAATCAGCCGTAACGAGGGCCTGGGTGGAAAAATGTAGGTGCCCCGGGCGATGTATTCTTTCAAGATGTCGTTCTGGATGGTTCCGCGCAGTTCCTTTTTGGGAATGCCTCTTTTTTCGGCCAGGGCGATGTAAAAGGCCAGCAGGATGGCCGCGGTGGCGTTGATGGTCATGGATGTGGAAACTTTGTCCAACGGGATACCGTCAAACAGGATTTCCATGTCCTGCAGGGTGTCGATGGCCACGCCCACTTTGCCCACTTCGCCCACGCTGTGCGGATCGTCGGAGTCGTAGCCGATCTGGGTGGGCAAATCAAAGGCCACGGAGAGGCCGGTTTGACCCTGCTGGAGCAGATATTTGTAGCGGCGGTTGGATTCCTCCGCGGTTCCGAATCCGGCATACTGGCGCATGGTCCACAACCGTCCGCGGTACATGGTGGGCTGAACGCCTCTGGTGTACGGATATTCGCCCGGAAAGCCCTGCTTTTCTAAATAGGCCTCTTCGCTAAAAGGGCGCGGTAGATGCAGCCGTTCCACTTCGATCCATGACCCGGTGGTAAACCGCTCCTGCCGCTCGGGATTTTTAGATAGGGTGGATTTTAAAGTGGTGGTTTCCCATTCCTCTTTCTTTTTTTTGATTTTGGGCAGATCGTCCATGGCGTTTCCTCTTTACGCTGTTGCTGAATATCGTTTTTCTAACTGTTTGATGATAAATGTTTCCAACATAAGCATGAGAACGGCAAGGGTCAAAAAAATGTACCACAGCTCACGGCCGGTGCGCATTTTTTTGATTTGCTCGGCCGAGCGGTAAATAACGGGTTTCGGAACGAGCGAGGGCAAGGAAATATACGGCCTGGCCAGTTCTCCGGAAAAATGATTGACCGAAACCACGGCCCGCGGAACATCGCCTTCGCGTAATACAAAGTGTCCGGGTTTTTGACCGGCAGGAATACGGAAACGCAGCATATTACCGAACAGGTCGGGTGTGATGCGCTGCGCTTCTCCGCCTTGCGGTTGAAGGTAGAACGGGTTTTTCAGACCGGTTAGCGGTAGGATGACCGTCGTCGTCTGTCCGGCGATCTGAATGACATTATGGGCCGGTGTCTGCCCGCCCAGATTAAACAGACCGTACAGCAGAGGCAAGAACAATCCTTTTAGCGGCAGATCGGTCCAATCCATATCAAAACGTGCGGCAAAGCAGTAAAAGCGTCCGGCGCCCATTCGGGTCTGGACAAGGAACGGATCGCCGTTACTCAGGGAAAACAGAGCAGGGTATTTTTTGTTGAGCCGCAGGTACTTAAAAATTTTGGGTAAATCGGCCTGCGATTTGGTTTGCAGCCAATCTCTTAAAAGTGGCTGCTGCAAATCTTCCCGTTTTAAACTGAAGTACTCACCTTCACCGTCAGCTGCAGCTAAATCCAAAAACAGGCCGCTGCCAAACGGAGAAAAGGTGCGGTTGAGCTCCGCCGGTGTGGCGCGCAGGCCGGGAATAAGCATCAGGCTTTTGCCCGAAAAAACAAAGGTTTTCAGGCGGCGAACCACTTCGCGGTTTAAAGCTCCGGGGTCGTCCAGAACGATGATGTTGTAATTTTGAAACGACAGGCCCTGCCAGTGTTTGTAGTCGGAAAACGAAAAGTGCAAAATGGTATTTTGATCCAGCACGGTGAGCGCGGTTTTCAAAGGCTCATGCAGAGCGGCGCCGACAAAAAGAATTTTGATTTGATCGGGAACGTAAAAGCTGAAGAAATACCGGTTGTCGGCCAAGAGATCGTCGTCTTCGATTTCCGCATGCAGAAACTGAAAGCCGCTGCTGCGAGGCGTGTATTTCAATTCCACTTCACTGGTTCCGCCGGGGGGCAGGGTGACGCTTTGCATGGCCTGGCGTTCTCCCTGGTGGAAAAGATGCAGGATGGTTTCCGCAGCCCGGTTTTGATCGTTATGGAGACGAAAAGCGACTGCAACCGGTTTGAGTTTTTCATAGATTTGATTTTTAACCATCACCGTATCGATGCCCGTGTTCTGGAACTCTTCGTCTGCGGTAACGGAAACCGTAAAAAAGCGTACAGAAGCGTCTTCAAATAAGCCGGTAAGCGAATCAGGGAATACTTTGGCCGGAATGCGCATATCACTAATCAAATAAAGCTCGCGGTTAAAGTTCATATGGTTTCTGAACAGGTTGGCAATGGCCGGAAAAAGCGGGCGAAAATCGGGAGAAAAATGGGTAGCTTTAAGATGCTTTAACCGTTGGCCGGCCTCCTGTGGGGGCATCGGGCTGGCATTCATTAGTCCGGAGCTGGCGGTCATTAAAAATACCCGGTCGCTGGGATCCATGGTACTCAGGATTTCCGCCCCCTTTTTTACCGCCAGTTGAAAAAGTGTGGTGCTACCACGAAACGCCTGCATGCTGTAAGAATCGTCAAACAGGAGTACGGCCGTGGTTTGCGTTTGATTGCCGCCCGGGAAGAAAAGGGTTTTAATGGTGGGGCGGGCAAACGCCAGCACAATAAACAAAATAAACAGGGTACGGACGATAATCAACAGAATTTGGTACAGGCGCACGTGGCGGATACGCCGGTTTTCCAGCAGCTTTAGAAAACGCAGCGAACTGAATTCGATCACTTTTACCCGACGTTTACTCAGGAAATGTATAATCAAAGGAATGGCCGCTGCGGCCAGAACCGGTAAAACGACGGAATTTAAGAAACTTAACATAAGCAAAAAAACGACCGGTTGCGTGAAAGTTCTGTCCGAAACAGATATCTGTTCCGGCAACGTTTAAACAAAATTAAGCGCCGCGTATTTCGCCGGCGGTTAATACCAAAATTAGGTAACAATAAAAAAACAAACAAGAAAACTTTGACCCGGGCCTTATGTGAGATACGACCGGCTGATGCCGGCGTACCCGAATGGCTGGCAGGAAACACGCACACCCGAGAGAAGGCGTCTTTCCACGGCTGTCATAAGGCGAAATCTTTTTGATATATCGTTTGGATTGCTTAAAATTAAAGTCAATTTTAGAATAGGAATAGGGATTGATTTTACTGCTTTAGTTTATGATCAAATCAAGTCGTCCATATCAGCAGCTCGCGGTGCTTTACGATGCGGTAATGGAGCATGTCAATTACAAGCAATGGGCGCGCTATGTGCTGGCGTTAATCGACAAATACGGAGCGGGAAACGCCGCGCTTTGCGACCTGGCCTGCGGTACTGGCACCCTGGTGCAGCATCTGACCGGGCGGAAACGTTTTGTAATTGCAAGCGATCTTTCCCCGGCCATGTTACGTGTAGCAGCCGGAAAACGCCCCTCACGATCTGTTTTTTTATGCGCGGCGGATTTCACGGCCATCCCTTTCCGTACGTCTGCCTTTGATGCGGTCTTTATCCTGTACGATTCCATTAATTATTTACAATCCAAAGCCGAAATTCTAAATTTGTTTCGGGAGGTGGGCCGCATTCTGAAGCCGGGCGGTTTATTGGTGTTCGACGCTGTTTTGCCTTATGTGTGCCGGGAGATTTTTGACGGTTATGAAGAAGTCCGTTTTTTGTCTGATGCGCTCGGGTACCGCAGGGAAAGCTGGTACAGTGACGAGGAAAAAGTCCAGTATAACCGATTCCAGATCTTTTCCAACGGCCGGGTGTTTGAGGAACTCCACCGCCAAAGGATCTGGTCTTTGGCGGAATGGCGCGAAATATTAGCGAAAAATAGCTTTCTGCACTTGCAAGCTATTCACGGTGACTTTACCTTTCGGGATGTCAGGCCAAAATCGGAACGCGCCCATTTTATTCTTAAAAAGTAATGGGCGGGAAAGAATATGGTATAAAAGGAATAGGGGAATGCACCTTAAGTATGCCGGTTGAATAGAAGCAGGAATAGATAAAAAATCGGTAAAGCCAAACGAACGAAAATAAATATTTTTTTTGGGTTGTAGTTGATTGTTTTCGAATACATGAAATTTTCGAACACTTTGCGGTAAATAAGTAATCGGGTTAGAACAGCTC
>CAZJNP010000036.1:0-13099 GCA_964547355.1 uncultured Calditrichaceae bacterium | reverse complement strand
GTGCCAGGTGGAAGCCAAAGGGACAACGCAAACGGTTAGAAAAATTATTAAAATCATGGTTGTGCATTAAATGAACGGAAAATATTTTCAGGGGTTGATCGCTATCTGGACGGTGCTGGTTTTCAGCGCTTCCGCCTTAGCCAATTTTTTTGAATACAATCACCCGGAACTGAAGTGGCGTTCGTTCGAAACCGAGCATTTTTTTGTGCATTATGCCGAAGGAACGCGCACCACGGCGCTTATTGTAGCCAAAGTGGCCGAAGACATTTATCCTCACGTGACCGGCCTTTACGATTACCGACCGGATGGGAAAATCCACTTTGTCATCCGCGACACGGACGATTACTCCAACGGCGGGGCGTTCTTTCTGGACAATAAAGTCGAAATCTGGGCATCCAATCTGGATTACATTCTCCGCGGCACAAGCAACTGGCTGCGCAACGTGGTGACGCACGAGTTCACCCACATGATTTCCATTCAGAAAATGATGAAATCCAACCTGACCTTTCCCTTTGGTTTTTTACAGCTCATTGGCTACGAAAAAGAGCGGCGCAAGGATGTAGTACGCGGATTCCCCAACACCCTGCTGATTTATCCGGTCAGCTCCATTACCCTGCCGGTGTGGTTTGCTGAAGGCACGGCCCAGCACCAGGCCCCGGGCAGTAAGTACGACTACCGCGACCCGCACCGGGAGATGATTGTCCGCGACCAGGTGCTGCGCGGGCGTTTGCTGACCTACGGAGAGATGACCGTGTTTGGTAAAAACAGCCTGGGGAACGAATCCGCTTATAATTTGGGATATTCACTGGTCGATTACATCGCCCGCCGGTTTGGCGAGCACATACTTGCAAAAATTGCCTCGGAAGCTTCGCGCTGGAAGGGCATCACCTTCGAAGGCGCGTTTAAACGGGCGACGGGCTTTTCCGCCGAACAAATTTATGCCGACTGGAAAGATTCCCTGCAAACGGTGTACACGCAAAGAACCGAGGTCATCCGCCGCAACCAGGTAAAAGGGCGGGCGTTGGAGCCGGAGGGATTTGCCAACCTGTATCCGGTCTGGTCGCCTGACGGGCAGAAAATCGCTTATGTTTCCAATAAGGGCGAGGATTACATCGGCTCCAATCAATTGATTATTTTAGACCGTACCACAGGGAAAAAGAAGACAATATCGGAAAAAATCACTTCGTCGCTCAGTTGGTCACCCAACGGCCGCTATCTGGTGTACGCCCGGCAAAAACGCAACCGCTACGGCTCTTCCTACAACGATTTGTTTTTGTACGATTTTGAGCGCGAAAAAGAAATCCGCCTGACGAAACAGCTGCGCGGCACCAATCCCGATTTCAGCCACGACGGTAAAAAAATTGTTTTTGTGACCGCCAGCGACGGTTTAAATCAACTGAATATCTACGAGTTGCCGAAGAAATTCAGCGAAGATTTTTCCGAATCGGTTTTTTACGAGATTGAAACCGGGCGATTGGTGCCCGAGGGCAAAGACGATCCGACGCGCTTTCGCAGGGTACGCTTTCGCGGAGGGAGCATCCGTCAGGTGCTGGCCTTTACCGACGAGCGGCAGATTTTTCATCCCCGCTGGATGCCCGGCGATTCGCTGATTGTTTTTGATACGGCCGTCGAATTCGGACGGAATCTGGGGCTGTTTCACCTGCGCAGCGGCAAATTTTCGTTCTTCAAAAAAGCCAGGGAAGAGCTGCGCTACCCGTGGCCCAGTCCCGATGGAAAGTACCTCTACTATGCCGCCAGCAGCACAGGCATCTACAATATTTACCGCCAGGAGTTGACCTCCGGCAAAACTGAGTTGCTGACGAATGTCACCGGTGGTGCCATGATGCCGACAGTTAACGAACAGGGCGCGCTGGTTTACGCCTGCTACGACAGCCTGGGGTACCACATTTACGAAATGGAACACCCCGAAGCCGTCGATCCGGCTCTGGCTGTTTACCAGCCGCAGTATCCCCAAACCGTTCCGGTCAGGGATTTCGATAACCAGATCACGACCTTGCCGAAAATTAGCGATTACAAACAACAATTCACGGCCATTCATATTCTGCCGCGTCTGTGGATTGATTACGGCACGGTCAAGCCGGGGTTCTTTCTGGTCTCATCCGACGTCCTGAACAAGTACAATCTGGTGGCCAGTGTGGCGGCCAATAAAGACATGGACTACGATCTTTACGGCTATTTCGAAATCAAAGAATTTCAACCCACGCTGTTTCTGGAAGTGTACAACCTTTCGGCCAATATCAAAGACGATACGCTGAATGTGCCCCGGGGTGCTTATGCGCTCACGTACCATCGCGATATTAATTTTGATTTAACCGAGGCTCGGGTGGGCATCTCCGGCAGAATGTTCGGATTTCTGGATTACCGGGCGGCCTACGTGTGGCGCAAATACAACGCCAAGATCGATCAGAAAAAGCTGTACGATCCTTATCGCCAGCAGTGGGATATTCCGTTTACCTTTCATTACACCTATTTAAAGGGGCAGGCGCTGGAATGGCAGGTGATCGCCGATATGGTGCACAGCGACCGCAATCAGTCCATCAATCCTTCCGGCGGGCGTTATGTGCGCTTTTACCACAGCCTGCAAAGCAACGATTTTTTGAACGACTTCGCCATCAGCACCATCGGTTTAAAAGAAGTGTACAAAAACTACACGTTTAATGAATTTGATCTGGACTGGGAAGAATACTTCACTAACCCTTTGATTAAGGATCACACCTTCAGCGTGCGGCTGCGGGCCGGTTACATCGATCGCCCGGTGGACAGCTTTTTCGATCTGTACGCCGGCGGGTTGATCGGTATGAAGGGGTATTCCTATTTCAGCATCGAAGGGCGCCATAAGCTGATCACCACGCTGACCTATCGTTTCCCGATCTTTAAACACATGGACCGCCGCTTTTTGCACATGTATTTCGACAAGCTTTATTTCGGCATTTTTTACGATTACGGGCACGCCTGGCAAAACAGCGAACAGGTCAGGATTTCCGATTTTAAGCGCGATATTGGATTCCAGTTGCGACTGGATTCCTTTTCGTATTCCTTGTTTCCGACCCGTTTTTTTGCCGAAGCGGTGTATCCGCTGGACGAGGCGCGCAATTACGACGGGTCGCGCCGTCAGGTGATCACTTATCCTAGGGAATGGCGTTTTTATTTTGGTTTGTTGTACGAGTTTGATCTGCGTGAGCGCATGTTTAGCATGTGGCGCGGAATGCATCGATAGGAAAGGGAAATCGAATGTTGGCAACCCGAATGCAATTCGGTGTGTTGAAATTTCTGCTCCTTTACGCCGCGTTATCTGCGGCAGCTTTTGCCGGCGATCCGGACAGGCTTAGTACCAATCGCTCTTTTTTTGTGCAGGCCATGCCATTTTCCGGCGCGCAAAGCCTGGGGTTCACCGGATTGACCCAAGCCCCGATTGCGGCGGTAGCCGGGGCAAATCCGGCAACGCTGATGCGTTTTTCCGCGTTTACAGCCGGTGTGGAATATCAGGCCATGACGGAAACGGATGTCTCGGCCTATGTCGAAGACATAAAACTCCGGAAAGTGCAGCCGTGGGGGCCTTCCGGAATCGGTTTGGTTGTTCCCATGAACAATCTGCGCCTGGGGCTGGGTTACCGGCAAACCTATTCTGCGCTCATTGATTACGGAGAGATTGAAATATCCACCGTGGAGCAACCTGAGGGAACCGGCGAATTCTTTCATGCGGTTTCGAAATTAGCGATACACAAAGCATCCGGCATGATAGCCTATACTTTTAATGATGTCATAACGAACGGCGACGCGCTTTCTCTGGGCGGACAGGCGGACTGGAATTACCTGTATCTCAGAGAAGAAATATATAGAACCACAGCCCGGGCCGAAGACAACGGCTGGAGCTGGAAAATAGGCGCGTTATATTCCATTGGCAACCAAATCCGTTTGGCTTTTTCCTATGCTTCCGGACCCCACTTCGATTATATTATAAAAACGGACGCCTCGTTTGTTGTTGAAGATTCAAGCGGGTTCGTCTCGCCTGCGGAATTAGCTGAACAATTCGGTCTGCCGGCCCGGGCGGCGCTAGGTCTTTCGGTGCAGCCGTTCCCGTTTCTGCGGCTTTCGGTAACCGGGGAGTACGTATACTGGGAGAAAATGCGCGGCGAACTGAAAAACCAGTGGGACCTTTCTGCAAAGATGGTGGTTCGGATCAATGAGTTGCTGGATGTATCGGCCGGTATGTACGGTCAGCACTTTGCGTACCATCTGCCAAGCATCGATAACAACGCGACCTTTATCGGCGCCGGAATCTGCGTGAAAGCAGAACCGGTCGTGCTGTTTTTGGAAGTGTACGACAACCATCTCTCATCCACTCAGGAGTATAGAAAACAGGTAGTGGGCAGATTGGGAATGGAAGTTGGCTTAGGTGGGATGTAAATTTCGGAGTATAACGGCACTCAACAGCCGTGTTTTGTACGGGTAGATAAAACTCAGAATGTGTATTTGAAAGTTACTAAGGATTGTTTCGGCCTTTTGAATTTTAACTAAAATCAGAAAATGGGATTTGAATCAAGAGGTAAGTTCATGCGTAGTATAGTCATCTTTTTAATGTTGATTGCCGTGGCGTCCGGGCAGACGTTACAGCCGCAGGATTCCGCCCGGATTTCGTATAACGCCCGGAAGTTTTCCCTGATGGAGCAGGCGCGGCAGGCCGAGGTCCAACAGGCGAACATCGAGTACGAAAAAAAATCGGGCGTGAAAGCCGCCATGCTGTCGGCGGTTGTCCCGGGCGGGGGACAGTCCTATATGGGCTCGTACTGGAAGGCGGCGGTGTTCGTGGGTCTGGAAATCGCTTTCTGGTCGGCTAACATCGTTTACAACAACAAAGGGGACGACGAAGACGCCCGCATGCGCGCTTTCGGCGATGTGCACTGGAGCGAGCAGCGGTACTGGTCCTACATTTATCATCAGGTGGAACAGGACTGGCCGTCCAGCGCCCCGCCGGTGCAGGTGGACAATAACGGGGTCATCCTCGATGCTTATTACACGGACGAGCTGGTCGAATTCCTGCGCGGGATCGAATCTTCTGTAGGTACGCATACTCTGCCCAGAACCAAGACCCAGCAGTATTATGAAATGATTTATAAATATCTGCACCAGTTTGGCGCAGGATGGGACGACGTGCCGGACCTTTTTTATTACAGCGACATCAACAACATCCACAATTTAACGCCCAATATCAGCCAGTACCGGGACATGCGCGACCGCAGCAACGGGTATTACGACGTGGCCAATACCATGGTCATGCTGGTGATGGTCAATCATCTGGCCAGCGCGCTGGAAGCGGCCTGGTCGGCCAAAAAATACAATAAAACATATCAGGTCTCGTTGAACGCCCACCGTAAATATGCCGGCAGTCAATGGGTCAATTTATACGGTTTGAATTTACAATGGTGATTGGAATGATGATTCTTGAAAAAAGAAAAATTTGGCTGGCCGGAATTGTTTTAACGCTCGTACTGAGCGGTTCGCTTTCCGCAGGACCGGGTTTCGGTAAAATTCTGGCGCCAGCTTCCGCTTCGTTTTCCGTATGGACGGATTCGCCGGCCGAGCGGTTTAACGGTTACTGGAGTTCGATGACCTCTTCTCATAAACCCGGATGGAAATCGCCGGGGAAAGCCGCCCTGCTCAGCTTTTTGCTGCCCGGCCTGGGCGAATATTACGTGGGCGCTAGAGGTTGGACGCGCTTTTTTTTGGGTATGGAAGCGGCTGCCCTGGCCAGTTGGTATGGCAACGTGTGGTACGCCGGGCAACTGGAAACCGAATATCAGACTTATGCCGCTCAGGATGCCGGTGTGCATCCGGAGGGGAAGGACTTGCAGTACTGGACCGCCATCGGGAAATATGACGACTTATACACCTATAACGAGCAGCGCCAGCGCGACCGGGATTTTGCCGCGTTGTATCCGGAAAGCGACGAATATTACTGGCAGTGGGATGCCCATGAAAATCGTTTGACCTACGACCGCAAGCGGCTGGACGCCAACCAGTGGGCTTCGTACGAAGTGTATTTTCAACTGGCGGTGGTGTTAAATCATATAGTCAGCGGCATCAACGCCATGCGTCTGGCCAGGCGGCACAACCGGCAGTTGGAAAACGCCACTTCCTGGCGCTTTCAACTGGAAAGCGCGCCTCCGGGGAGCGGACAGGGGTATTACGGCATCCGGTTATCCAGGAGATTTTAATTGAGTCCGAGGGTTTTAATCACCGGCGTCAGCGGGTTTGTGGGCCAGTATTTGCTCAAGTACCGTCCGTGGGAAGCGCAGGTAACCGGCGCCGTGCATCGGGAAAACGCCTGGCAAAGCTCACCGTTTTACGGACGATTTCCCGTCATTCCGCTTGATTTGTCTCAACCGGTTAGCGATCAGCTGAAAGACGTTCATGCGGATGTGGTCATCCACGCGGCGGCCATGGCCGGTCTGGGCGCCTGTCAGCAGCAGCCGGAAAAAGCGCAGCGCATCAACGCCGAAGCCACAGCGGAATTAGCGCGCTGGTGTGCACAGCATAACGCGCGACTGGTTTACGTTTCCACGGACATCGTTTTCGGCGGCCGGGCAGCGCCCTACAGCGAAGACAACGCACCCAATCCCATTAACGTGTACGGGAAGAGCAAATTCGGCGGCGAGCAAGCCGTTGCGCAAATGCATCCCGATGCTGCCATCGTC
This sequence comes from uncultured Calditrichaceae bacterium, assembly GCA_964547355.1. Lineage (GTDB taxonomy): Bacteria > Calditrichota > Calditrichia > Calditrichales > Calditrichaceae > CAZJNP01. The sequence continues at coordinate 6,383 of CAZJNP010000036.1, read as the reverse complement.
CGTCTGGCATTGGTTTTAGGCCGGGGACTGGGCAGGAGTCGTAATTTTGTAGATTGGTTTCTGGAACGCATGCAGGCCGGAGAAAAAATACCGGTGTTCATCGATGAAATCCGCACGCCGGTTTCCGTGCATGGTGCGGCTCAAAAGTTGTGGGAAATCGCATTATCCGAAGAGCGGGGTGTTTTTCATCTGGCCGGGGGAGAGGCCATTAATCGCTGGGAATTGTGTAAGTCGTTCTGCAATCAACTGGGCAGGGGGCAGGATCTGCTGCGGCCGGTTTCCCAAGCGGATTTGGCCGATTACCCCCGCCCGGCGGACGTGTCGCTGGTTTCCACCCGCAAATTAAACGGCCGCCCGGTGCAGCTGCCGCCAGTTCGTGAAATACTAAACGAGATTCTTGGGACACGTCGTTAACATTTTGAAGTAATTGGAAAATAGGATTGAGGGCTGAAAAAATTCCAAATCCCAAATAACAAATTCCAAATAAATCTCAAATTTCAATAATTCAAATTCCAAACTTTGCCGGATCCCGTTTGGACGTGGGAGTTGAGATTTTCTCAGCTCCAATTCTCTTACCGCCTGAGCGGAATAAATTGTTTTGGTTATTGGTATTTGTTGTTTGGAATTTATTTGTGATTTGGTGCTTGTATTTTGGAATTTCCTTAGTCCTTGAACCCTGGCCTTTTTTATGTTAGAATCATTTTAATCTTTACAAAGCACATTTGCAACGAACTCAGGAAAATTCATGGCAAAAAAAGAAAAAGAAGCCCGGGAAGTGGCCTACTACGCGTTAATCACGTTCGAAAAAGAAAAGCGTCGTCTGGACGATATTGTGGATGAATTGCTGGAAAAATTTCCATTGGAAAGCAGAAAACGGCGCTTCCTGAAGAATTTAACCTCGGGTGTGGTGCGGCATCTCAATTATCTGGACTGGTTTATCGCCAGGCTGTACAAAGGGAAACTGAAGAAGCTGTTTATAAAAACGCGCATCCTGCTGCGCATGGCGCTGTATGAAATTTTGTTCATGGAAGCCGTTCCGGCGCGAGCCACACTGTTTGAATACGGAGCGCTGGCCGGACGCCTGATCGACAAACGCACCACCGGGCTGGTGAACGGCATCTTACGCGAGTTCCTGCGCAAAAAAGACGCACTCGATCCGGCGAAAGAGATCAAAGACCCGGCGGGGCGGCTGAGTGTGGTTTTTTCTTTCCCCTTGTGGCTCATCCGGCGCTGGATCGGATTCTGGGGCGAGCAGGAAACGGAAGCGCTGTGCAAAAAATTAAACGAACCGCCAGTGTTTGATTTGCGGATCATAGGGAAAAATATTTCGCCTGAAAAATTTAAGGCGCTGTTAAAAGAAAAAAAGATACCGTTTAAGGAGTCGTCAGCTTTCCCGGATATGGTGACCGTGTGGGACGTGCAGGCTGTGGTAAGGAACGGCTGGTTCGAAAAAGGCTATTGCGTGGTTCAGGACGAAAGTGCCCGTCTGCCAGTGGAGGCGCTTCAGCCGCAATCCGGGGAATCCGTGCTGGACGTATGCGCTGCTCCGGGCGGCAAATATACGCAGATTCTGGAAGCGGTGCAGCCGGACGGCCTGGCCGTGGCTCTGGATATCGATATTCAGCGTTTGAGGCGGGTCAGGGAAAATGTGAACCGACTCGGTCTGAGCGGCGGACGGTATGTGTGCGCCGACGCCCGGCATCTGCCGTTTAAGCCGGGATTCGACAAAATTCTGGTGGACGCGCCCTGTAGCGGTCAAGGCGTGATTCGCAAACATCCGGACATAAAGTGGCGGCGGGAATTTTCCGAAATCGTCGAATTCAGCAAGATGCAGCAGGATATCTTAAACACAGCAATTGACGCGCTTAAACCCGGCGGAAGGCTGGCTTACTCCACCTGTACCGTGGATTTTCTTGAAAACGAGAACATTGTGGAGCAGATAAAGGAAATAAGAACCGACCAACTACGCCTCATTGATCTGAGCGATCGTTTTTCCGGGTTTACGGAAAAAGGCACCATACGGACGTTCCCGCACCGCCACGACACGGACGGCAGTTTTTGCGCGTTGATTGAGAAGAAGGAATAAAGGACGAGAGTTTGTCAGCTGTTTTTATCCTTAAGGGCCAAGGGCCGAGCGCCGAGAAACAAAAACCGGGGAAATTCCAAATTTCAAGCCACAAACACCGAATAAATCCCAAAATCGGATGTTTCAAATTTCAAACATTCACCGCACCGTTTCTCGTTTTGATCATTGAAAGTTATCTGTTGGAGTTTCAAACCTTGTCAGTTAAGTCCCTTCCTTGGCTCTAGGCCCTTGGCCCTTTATCTTTTCCCTCGTTCTTAAATTTAACAAAATAGCACACAAAAACTTGATAACCTGAATCAAATTCCTTAGATTTAGCGGTCATAATCAAAATGAGGAATACGCGGCAATAATGCTTGAAGACTTGACAGCCAGGCTGGAATCGACGTTTAAGAAACTGCGCGGATACGGCAAACTGAATGAAAAAAATATTGCCGATTCCTTACGGGAAATCCGTCGGGCGTTGCTGGAAGCGGATGTTAATTACCAGGTCGTTAAGGATTTTATCGCCGCGGTCCAGGAAAAAGCGGTCGGTGAAGAAGTTCTGCGCAGCGTCACGCCCGGGCAGATGGTCGTTAAAATCGTGCACGACGAACTGGTGCGTTTGCTGGGCGGAACCACCACTCAGATTCGCACGGCGGGCATTCCTCCCACGATCATTATGATTACCGGATTGCAAGGTTCCGGTAAGACGACATTTTCGGCCAAACTGGCCAATTTTTTACAGAAGCGCGGGCGTAAGCCCATGCTGGTGGCTACGGACGTTTACCGCCCGGCGGCCATTGAACAGTTAAAAGTGCTCGGCAGAAGCCTGAACGTACCGGTGTATGACGAAGGTCTGGGTGATCCGGTTAAGATTGCTTTCAACGCCATCAGCGAAGCGCGCAAGCAGTTCCGGGACACCATTATCCTGGATACGGCCGGTCGTTTGCATATCGATCAGGCTATGATGGACGAGCTGGTGCGGGTGAAGAATCGCGTCCGGCCTCATGAAATCTTATTCGTTGCTGACGGCATGACCGGTCAGGATGCGGTCAATACAGCCAAAGAGTTTGCCGGGAAACTGAATTTTGACGGCGTGGTATTAACCAAAATGGACGGCGATGCCCGCGGCGGTGCGGCGCTTTCCATTCGCGCGGTAACCGGCAAGCCGATCAAGTTTTTGGGTGTTGGCGAAAAGCTGGACGAAATCGAACAGTTCCATCCCGATCGTCTGGCGTCACGTATTTTGGGCATGGGCGATGTGGTCACGCTGGTGGAAAAAGCGCAGGCTACCATCGACGAAGAAAAAGCCCGCAAATTAGAGCAGAAATTACGTAAAGCGGAATTTGATCTGGAAGACTTTCTGGATCAGCTGCAGCAAATAAAAAAGATGGGTTCTCTGGAATCACTTCTGAAAATGATTCCGGGCGTGAGCCGGCAGCTGAAAAACGCCCAGGTGGACGAACGGGGATTGGTCCGCACCGAAGCGATTATCAATTCCATGACCAGGGAGGAACGCCGCAACCCGCGCATATTAAACGGCAGCCGGCGCAAACGCATTGCCATGGGCAGCGGCACCCGTGTGCAGGATGTCAATCAATTAATGAATCAGTTTCAACAAATGAAAAAAATGATGAAACAGATGAAGGGCAAATCTTTCAGAGGTATGGGGGGATTGCCTTTTGGAATGGGATAATGTTTTAAAACTAATGGAGGAATTGAGTTGGTAAGGTTGAGATTACGCAGAATGGGACGAAAAAAGCGCCCCTTCTATCGAATTGTAGCTGCGGATAGCCGGGCGCCTCGCGACGGGCGCTTTATTGAAACGCTTGGTACCTATAATCCCCTTACAAAACCTCATACGGTAGAGTTCGACGAAGAACGGGTTTTATATTGGCTGAAAAACGGCGCTCAGCCATCACAGACCGTACGCAGTCTCTTTAAACAGAAGGGGTTGTGGTTGAAGTGGGATTTGATGAAAAAAGGCGCCGAAGAAGCTAAGATTGCCGAAGAATATGCCAAATGGGAAGTTCTTCAGATAGAAAAGGCCAAGCGGTTGGCCGCCAAGGAAGAACAGGAGCGAAAGGCGAAAGCCGAGAAGGAAGAAGAGACCGCTCCCGTAGAAGAAACCGCGGTTCAGGAAGAAACTCCGGCACAGGAAGCGAAGGCCCAGGAAGAAGAAACTCCGGTTCAGGAAGAAAAAACATCCGAACAGAGCGAATAAGATTTTTTAGGGAATTGGTCGAAACCGATTCTTGAATTGAAGGTGCAAGTGAGTTCATACTAAAACGGAGGTGTAACGTGAACATGAAAGAATTCGTCGAATTCATCGCCAAACATTTAGTGGACAAACCGGATGAAGTAGAAGTTACCGAAGTGGAAGGCGAACGGGTCACGGTTTATGAATTGCGTGTTGGTGACGGGGATTTGGGAAAAGTCATCGGTAAACGCGGTCAAACGGCCAAATCCATTCGTACCTTATTAGCGGCAGCTTCGGCAAAAGCAGGTAAAAGAGCTGTACTTGAGATTCTTGAATAAGCGGTATGTACATCATCGGCAAAGTCCTGAAGCCTAGAGGACTTCTTGGAGAGGTGAAGGTTGAAATCATCACCTCTTTCCCCGATCATTTTGACAGGCTGACTACCGTTTACAGAAATGAAGGTGACCAATGGACGCCGCTGAATATTCGTGCCGTCCGGAGAGAAGGTCCATTTGTATTTCTCAGGTTTTCGCAGATTGATTCCCTGGAAGAGGCCGAAAAACTGCGTAATGCCTATTTGTACATTCCGGAAGAAGAATTGACGCCGCTGGACGAGGATGAGTACTACATTCACGACCTGATCGGCATGCAGGTGTTTGACGAAACGGAACGGCAAATCGGCGAACTCGTTCACGTGGATACGTATGCGGGTAATGATGTGTATGTGATAAAATCGCCGGAGGGAAAAGAATTTCTTATTCCGGCAGTGAAGGATGTGGTGCGGAATGTGGATGTACGGGAAAAAAGAATGATCATCCACTTAATCGAAGGTCTGATCGACTAACGTTCTTTGATATGCGAATTGATATTATCACCGGGTTTCCCCGGATTGTACAAGGTCCGTTGAGCGAGAGCATCATCAGGCAGGGCCGGATGAAAGGCCGCGTTCAGATTCATATCCATGATTTAAGAGATTTTACGGACGATCGTCATAAAACCATCGACGATTATCCTTACGGCGGCGGGCCGGGCATGGTGCTCAAAATCGAACCGATTGTCTGGGCACTGCGCCATGTGTTTCAGCAAGTCGATGAGCGCACGGCCCATATTTTGCTCACCAGCCCGCGCGGAAAGACCTTGAACCAGAGCGAGGCGGTGCGGCTGAGCCTGAAGGAAAATCTGGTTATTATCTGCGGGCATTACAAAGGGGTGGACGAGCGGCTGCATGAATTCTATCCGGTTCATGAAATCTCCATCGGGGATTATGTGATCAGTTCCGGAGAGATCGCGGCTCTGGTGATTGTGGACGCGGTGGTGCGTTTGTTACCCGGTGTGATCAAAGATATCAATTCCGCATGGAGCGATTCCTTTTCCGAAGACCTGCTGGACGCGCCATACTATACGCGTCCCGAGGAGTTCGAGGGACACAGGGTTCCGGAGGTACTTTTATCCGGAAACCACAAAAAAATTGAAACATGGCGTCAGCAAAAACGGGAAACGATTACCCGTGAAAGACGTCCGGATTTGTATGAAAAATATCTAAAATCAACCAAATAACATGTGAGTGTGGAGATGGATGTATTACATACCGTAACAGCGAATCAGTTAAGAACAGACATTCCTGAATTCAGACCCGGCGACACGCTGGCAGTACACGTTCGCGTCATCGAAGGCGATAAAGAACGTATTCAGGTGTTCCAGGGCGTTTGCATCAAACGCAAAGGCGGCGGCATTAACGAAACGTTTACCGTGCGCAAAATTTCCAACGGCATCGGCGTGGAACGGATTTTTCCGCTGCATTCGCCGCGACTGGCTAAAATAGAAGTCAAGCGGCGCGGAAAAGTACGTAGAGCAAAGCTCTACTATTTGCGCAATCTACGCGGTAAGGCCGCCAGAATTAAGGAACTGGAAAAATAATTCCCCAAAACCGCCGCACATCGGCGGTTTTTTTATGCCCATTTTCAAGCGCTGCAATTGCCGGGATAAAGGATGTTTTTTTAGTTCGAGAAGGAACACGCAGTTTTGGGTGGTTAAAGTGTTTCGCTTTAAGCATGTTCAGTCAAAAAAAAAGGGGCTGTCCCAAAAGGGGGCGGCCTTTTTTTATACTATTTTGCCCTC
>CAZJNP010000035.1:0-13222 GCA_964547355.1 uncultured Calditrichaceae bacterium | reverse complement strand
GTGATAAATTAACGGGTAAAATAACTTTTTAAAAATAAAAACTATTGAAGTGTATTCAACCAATAAATAAGATGCAACATAACAGATCTCGGGATTAAGCGTACGGAAAAGACACTTAATTTGTTTAATACACCAGGAATGATCACTGGTTTGCCTTTCATCATTTGGCGGTAACCAATCTGGGCAACTTTGTGTGCAGACATAACAATGCCCCAACCGTTTTTAAAAACACGGGATTGATGATTCTTGGCACGGGCGCTGAAGCCGGTTGCAGTGGGACCGGGGCATAGCACGGAAATTTGAATACCATGCTTTTTTACTTCGTAGGCGATGGCTCGTGTAAATGAGAATACCATGGCTTTTGTAGCATAATAGACAGAAAGTTTTGGTCCCGGCATAAAAGCGGCTGTGGAAGCAACGTTTAAAATTTTACCATTTCCATTTTCTTTCATATCATTCAAAAAGAGTTTTGTTAAATGGATCAGCGAGGTAACGTTAACAGTAATCATGTCCAGTTCCGTCTGAAGATCGGTTTCGTAAAAATATCCGGCAAGACCAAAACCAGCATTGTTAATCAGAACATCGACCTTAAGATTTTGTTCTTTGGTCTTTTTGTACAGTTTGGAAGCTGCGGATGGCTGTGCTAAATCTATGGTAATAACGATGGCCTTGATTTTATACTGTTCTTCAACCTCACCTTTTAATTGAGTTAAAGCTTTTTCATTACGTGCCACTAAAATCAGATTGTGCCCGTTGGCTGCAAAAATTTTTGCCAGCTCGAGTCCGATGCCAGATGAAGCTCCTGTAATCAACGTGTAGGAAGTCATGGATTCTCCAAGTATTGTTTAGTTGGAAATATTCTTTTGCAAAATGAAAATAATAAATCTAAACACACAAAACCTTTCGTAATAAGTAACCTCGGGATTTAAAAGACAAATCGCTAATAAATAATTCCCGTGATCAATGATGAACGTATAATTTATTGTTAATTCAGCAAAAAATAAATATATTTTAATTTTGAATAATAAACGGTTTATTCAGGCATTAACACGGAGCGATTACGATGGATCATCTGATTAAAGCGGCGTTAATGGGGCTTGTACAGGGACTTACGGAATTTCTGCCGGTTTCCAGTTCCGGTCATCTGGTCATCTTTGCGGAAATTCTCAATTTTAAACAGGAAGGCATTGCCTTTGAGGTATTTGTTCATTTTGGGACGCTGTTGTCCGTTTTGCTGGCTTTTAGAAAAGAACTGGCCAAAATGATCACAGGCCCACTGTATTTTATTCAGAAAAAGAAAATGGATGATGAGCTGCGTAAATATTTTTATTGGGATATTTATATTATCGTAGCCACCATACCAGCCGTTTTTGTGGGATTGATTTTTAAGGATGCCATAGAATCGTTGTTTAATAACATTCTGCTGGTCTTTTTCACTTTGATGATTACAGGGCTCATCATGTTCAGCGCACAGTTTTTAAAATACAGAGCTAAAGACTTTGGATATGGAAATTCTTTTTTGATCGGCGTGGCACAGGCATTTGCCATTATGCCGGGTATCTCCAGAAGCGGCAGCACCATTTTCACCGGAATGGCGTTGGGGCTGGAAAGGGAGTCCGTGGCCAAGTTTTCGTTCTTAATGTCGATTCCGGCCATTTTGGGAGCGGTGGTATTAAAAACAAACGATTTGCTTGTAGCACCGCCTGCTACTTCTGAACTTCTTGATTTATTCGTCGGCAGTCTGGTGGCTTTTGTTTCCGGATACTTTGCCATTTTGTGGCTTATGGACGTGGTGAAAAAAGGGAAATTGCAATGGTTCGGTTATTACTGTTTTGCCGTTTCCATTGTGGGTTTGATCTGGTATTGGGTGTAAAAAATGTCTAAAGGTAAAACTGAATTATTCACTTCGCGTTTTGGCTTGATTGCGGCCGCGGTAGGGATGGCCATCGGTGCAGGAAATATCTGGCGTTTTCCGCGTTTGGCCGGGCAATATGGTGGCACCTTTTTCTTACCCTGGTTGATTTTTTTATTTCTCTGGTCGATTCCATTGCTTATTGTAGAGTTTTCGATTGGGAAAAAAATCCGCAAAGGGGTGATCGGTGCCTTTCATGACGCCCTTGGTCCCTCCTACACCTGGATGGGCTGGTTTGTGGGGTTTTGCACTTCGGCCATTTTATTTTACTACTCGGTGGTTACCGGATGGAGCTTGAAGTACTTTTTGCTGGCCATTAGCGGCCAATTGATGACGGTTAATCATCAATTATACTGGGAGAGTTATTCCACTTCCATATGGCAACCTCTCAGTTTCCATTTTCTTTCAATAGGCATGGGAGCTTATATTATCTATAAGGGAATTGTCCGGGGTATTGAACGGTTTTCGCGAGTGGTGGTGCCGTTGCTTTTTTTATTGCTGATTGTGGCGGCTATAAAAGCGCTTACACTGCCCGGAGCTTCCAGAGGTCTGGCATACTATTTTGAATTTAATCCGGCCAAATTAACGAACTACAAATTATGGCTGGATGCCTTATCGCAATCGGCCTGGTCTACCGGGGCTGGATGGGGTTTGCTGCTCACCTATGCCATTTACGCCCGGGAAAAAGAAAAGGTTGTAGCCAATTCCGTATGGGCCGGCATCGGCAATAACGTGGCTTCAATTTTTGCAGGATTGGCGGTCATTCCCACGGTGTTTGCCTTAAGCACTTCCGTTGATGCTGCAGAAAAAGCCCTGAATTCCGGTAATCAGGGGCTGGCATTTATCGCCATTCCGCAACTGTTCACACAGATGAGCGGAGGACGGTGGTTTGGCTCAATTTTCTTTTTGGCGCTGTTTTTTGCGGCTTTGTCAAGTTTGATTTCTATGATTGAACTGGCCGTGCGCATTATGATGGATTTTGGGTTGAGCCGAAAAAAATCGGTACTGGGTATTACCGTCTTGACTATGCTTTTGGGCGCGCCCTCGGCCATATCGTTAAAGATATTCGACAATCAGGATTGGGCCTGGGGGCTGGGGCTCATCTTAAGTGGGGCGTTTTTTGCCTTTCTGGTGCTTAAGATCGGCGTTTCAAAATTTGTCAAAGAATGGCTGCAACCGGAAGTGAAAACGGAAACATACCTGCGGGTTTTTCGTCTTTTGTTTTATATTCTGATACCGTTAGAATTTGTTTCCATGTTGGGCTGGTGGCTGTTTCAGTCCGTGCAGTGGTACCCGGAAACGTGGTGGAATCCGCTGGAAGTGTTCAGTCCCGGTACCGCAGTGTTGCAGTGGCTGGTGGTCATCGTTGCCGGTGTGCTGCTTCATCGTTGGTTTAATCAATTGCTTCTAAGGAATCGCGATGTCTGAGCCTTCTTTTACAGAAATACTGAAATCACTGGAAAAGGGAGAAATTAAACCTATCTATTATCTGGTTGGACAGGAAGCGTATTTCCATGACCAGTTTATCCGGACTTTAACGGTCCGATTATTCCCGGATAAGGCGTCACAGGACTTAAATCTAACCGTCTTGTATGGTACGGAGAATACACTTCAGGATTTAATGGGCGCGATCTTTTCCTATCCCATGATGGCGGATCGGCGGCTGGTGGTGGTGCGTAGTTTTAATAAGATGAGTATTTCCGATCCCGAGGCATTGAGCAAATATTTGAATAATCCTCAGAAAACCACCTGTCTGGTTTTAAGTGCTTCCGAAGAGGGACGCACAAAGATTTTTAAAGAAATCCGGCAAAAAGCGGTAGTAGTGCCATGCAAACCGTTGCGAGAATACCAGGTGGCGGATTGGCTTATCGCCTTAGCTAAAAGTAAAGACCTGCAGTTAACGCCGGAAGCGGCTCAGATGATGGTGGATCATCTGGGGCCACACTTATTGGTGCTGGAGCAGGAATTGGCTAAATTGGCCGATTATAAAACCGGTCAGAACGAGATTACGTTACAGGATGTGGAAGAAGTCACCGGTACATCAGGCGCCGACATTTTTGCCTTGCAAAAAGCGCTGGCCGCGCGTAATTTGGAAAACAGTTTGAAAATAGGACAGCGTCTACTGGAAAGCGGTGTGGATTTTATCAATGTTAATGCGGTGTTATTTGCCTATTTTAGAAAGGCTACAATAGCTGCATCACTCAAAAGACGCGGGAAAACGTCAAATGATATTGGCAATGAATTAAAAGTAAAACCTTTTCAGTTGAAGCAAATCTTGGCAGCAACTGCAAACTTTAATTATATTCAATTAAAAACCATCATTAAAATGCTGGCGGAATTGGACGTTCAGAGTAAAACGACATCATTTTCCGGTGGTGCGGCTTTACAAATGTTATGCTATAAAATTTGCAGGTTATAGTTCCTGTTATTATTTTTTTATTAAAAGGGAACTTCTCCCTAACTATTAATGTTAAAAAAAGCAGTTTTCAAATGGTAAAAGTTGAAAATGATATCACGGTCGGTCAGGCCCCAACGGATGAAGAACTGATTGCACGCTTTCAGCAGGGCGATAATTATGCATTTGATCTTCTGGTTAAAAGATATAAAGAACCATTGTTGAATTTTGTTTACAGGTTTTTAGGTAATCGAACAGAAGCGGAGGATGTTGTTCAAGAAACCTTTTATCGCCTGTTTAAAAATAAACACTATTATCGGGAGATTGCCAAATTTTCAACCTGGATTTACACTATAGCAGGTAATCTGGCGAAAACGGAGTTAAGAAAACGGAACCGGCGTAAATTTTTCTCGATCAGCCATTTCATGTCTACCGAGAAAGATTATGATATTCCGGATCCGGGATACACGCCGGATACCGTCACCAATACGAAAATAACGGATCGTATAATCCAGGAGGCGATTGACAAACTTTCGCCTAAATTTAAAGAAGTCATTATCTTGCGCGACATTCAGGGGTTTTCTTATGAAGAAATCGCAGATATTGCAAAAATACCGCTTGGTACGGTTAAGTCCAGAGTGAACAGAGCGCGCTTAAAATTACAGGAAGAATTAAAAGACCTAATAGAAGAGCCGAATACGTATTAAGACGCATCTATGGAGAGGGGCCTATGATTTCATGTGATACCGTTAAAGGTTTGCTTACCAATTATATGGACCAATCCCTGAACAGGGAAGCGGTGAACCAGATCGACGTTCACCTCAGTCAATGCCCATCCTGCCGTAAGATTTATGCGGATGTTCAATATCTCACCGATCGCCTAAAAAAGACCGACCGCGTGAAAGTATCCGAAGATTTTGACCGCAATTTGAGATCGCGGATCATGGAACTGGATATGTCATCAGGACGCAAAACCATATCCGTGCGCAATTTGTCCTTCGGGTTTTCAGTTGCGGTGGTTGTTGCTGCCATTTCTTTTTTTGTTCTGAATCAGTATTCCGGTTCGGTGAACAACTCAGTCATCAATCAACCACAAACCATCACCAGAGCGCAGCCCTTTTCCACACCTTCCATTCAAACCCAGAGCGTTCCGGTTAAAGAGTCGGCATTTATCGGGCAGGAACTACAAAAAGATTCTCTAAAGAATAAAGAAGAAACAGTCGATAGGAGTAGAATCAAACTTGTGGATCAATAGCCGGTTTTCTTTACTTGTTTGACAAAGGGTAATGGCAGCAAATATGCTCTGTTCTGGAGCTACGGCGATAAAAGATTTGATATTAAGTTCCAGTATGATTAACTTTGCCAACTTTTAAGGATTTTGCGCCTGTGTTCAAATTTATCCGTATTTTTTTATTGATATTAATTGGGCTTTTTGTCCAATTCGATTTTTTGGGCACAGTTGGTGCGATTGTTATTAAAATAGTTCTACTTGCTGGCATTTCCTGGGAATTATATGAGCTGTGGCAGGAACAGGAGATGCGGAGCAAGGATGAAGACGACGATTCCGGTGGCATTTCTTCCGTTATGGATCAGGAAGAAATGGAAGTGAATACCAACTTATCGATCTTTGACATAGCCATATATAAGCTGAAAACCTTATTTGAACTGGAAGGTAAATACCAGGACTTCCTTCGCGAGCAGTTCGGGTTGATCTGGAATCTCGTATTGCCTCATAACGGATATCTTATCTATAAAGGTGCAAACGGAACGTTACGTGTATTGCATAAAAAATTACGCGCCGGAGTTACCTGGCAGCTCCGTTATGAAAGGTTACCGGTATTGGATTTTGTGGATCAGCATAATGGAATTCTGATTGAGAATACGCTTCTGGATGCGGATCGGATACTTCCTTTTTACGGTGATAAAAATTACAAACCGCAAGCCTTTTTGGCCTTTTCAACGGAATTTCATACGGAAGAAAAACTTTATTGGATATTTGATGCAGATACCAACGATTTTTTTAACCGCGAAGATATTCCGGTTATTTTGAGTATCAATCATAGCGTGCAGACGCTCCTGGAATTGGCATTACGAGAAAAAAAGCTGGAAGATTTTTACAAATATGAACAGGACAAGTTGGAAGTCGCCAAGAAAATGAACTATGTGCTGGACCTTGATTCCGCAGTGGAGGCCTATTCGGAATTTTTAATCCGGCAGTTCGAAGCCACAAAACTAACCATTGCCTTCCGTCTGGAGGATAATAAGGCAAAGATTCATAAAAGTATCGGTCTGGAAGACCCCTTTAAAAAAGGCTACGAATTTGTCCTGGACGAAGGGTTGAACGGCTGGGTCATAATGAAGAATAAACCCTATTTGATTGACAACATCGATAAAGGGGATTATTTTATTCCCAGATTTTCCAGATCCGAAAAAACAAATTATGGCTTAAAATGCTTCCTTTCGGTGCCGATTGAAGTGGAAGGCAACGCCATGGGACTGGTAACATTGGAACATAAACAAGAAAATAAATATCAGGAGCAGGATAAGGAACGGTTAAAAACCTTTACCGAAATTTTTGCCCAAACCATATATAGAATAAAAACAGAAGAAAAAATCGGAGGTTAAATAAATGGCAAAAAAACAGGATTTCGCAAGTAAGACCCATAAAATGTCGAAACACGGCAAATCATGCCCGGTTTGCGGCGAATTTTATTCTTACGTTAAAATGGTGGATATGGTGGAATCGACTAAGCCGGGCGCATACCGTTTTGTGGAAAAGAACGTCGCGGTATGCAAGTGCAACGAAAAGCAGATTTACGGATAAAGAAAATTTTCCCTTTCACCAGATTGTATGGGGTAAAAGAATTAAATCTTTACGCATAAAGCGTAAAGATTTTTTTTTGCCCAAAACTTTACCTGGTCGTTAAATAAATAAACTCTACGCGCGGCTGGTTATCCTTAAAAGTTAAAATTCCCACAGAAGGCGCTTTGGCATGCCTGGGCATGGAAGCGCTGCCCGGATTGATGAAATACATTCCTTTAAACCATTCCTGAGAAGCCCGGTGGGTATGGCCGAAGACCACAATATCTGCCCTACGATTTAGTTTGAACAATTCATAGGAAAAGACTTTAGGGCTGTGTACAATATGGGTCAGGCAGATGGTAAATCCGGCTGCTGAAATAAAGTCTACTCGTTTTAGTTTTTGAACCAGCGGGAAGGAGTCAGTGTTGCCGTAAACCGCCTTAACCGGAGCAATGGCGCTTAAATCGGTCAGGATTTGTTCGCTGCCAATATCCCCGGCATGCAGAATGAGGTCTACATCTTGAAAGACGTGAAATATCTCCGCATGCAGGCGGTTGTGTGTATCGGAAATCAGGCCAATTTTTTGCATCAGGCTTTTTCCAGAACATTTCCAAGTATCAGATCAGATCTTTTCAATAGCAACGCAAAAATCAAACCGAAAAGTCCGAGGCTGGCAAACATAAGCATGCTGGCCGTATAAGTATGGGTGACATCGCGTAACAATCCGTTTAAATAAGGGAAAAGTGACAGGCCAATGTTTTGAATAAACGTAATTAACCCAAAAGCCGTGCCCACATATTCTTTTTTTACAATTAACGGTACCGAAGGCCACATGGCGGCTGGCACAAGTACAAAAGCCGCGCCTAAAATCATCATGGGTATAGACGGGTAAATGGTCGTAAAGCCCATCATCAGATAGCTCGGGATCATTATAATGGACCCGATGATCATCAAGCTGGCGCGCTTTCCGACTTTATCAACCAGGTGACCGGCAAAAGGCGCTAACACCATGGACGCGAATATAATGATAGAAGAAATGCCTCCGGCTGTGCTGAACATGTGCAGGAAGTTGTTAAAGGCCTGGCTGAAAAAACCGCCGCCGCTTTCAGCCACCCGGGCGATACCCCATTTGTCCACAAAAAAATCGGTGGAAAGTGCGGTAAAAGGAAAGATGGCTGAGTAGAACAAAACGCAGAGCATGGCAATATACCAGAAAGCCGCAGGAAAGTTTTTAGCCGCTTTGAAATCCACTTTTTCGTCGCTGCCTGTTTTGGGCAAATCGAGCACGTGCTCGCCCTTACGATCCATGATGACATAAACAATGTTTGCCGCCAGTGAAATGATGCAAAAAAGCAGTGCCGCCACCAGAGCGTAGCGGTAGCCCCCAAAATGGCTGACGATCAATTCACCCATATTAAAACTGAATAGCGTGCCCAGCCGACTGACGGTTAATGCGATGCCAAAGGACAGCGCTAATTCCTTACCTTTGAACCACCGGGAGAGGATGGCACTTTGCGCGACAACTAAGGGTTCCGAACCGGCGCCAAAGATAAACCGCCCGGCCAACAATAACGGAACGCTGTCAGCATAAGCGACTATGGCGGAGCCAATGGCAACCAAAATTGAAAAGATCATACTGGCTTTGCGCACGCCGAGATAATCGATCAGAAAACCGCCTACTAAAACGGAAAGAATCGCTGCAATGCTATACATGGTGTAAAAGCTGCCCACTGTTCCGCGAGCGGCGCCCAATTGTTCGATTAGAGTGGGCGCTATGGCACCAATGATATCGTAAGCGAAGTAACTGCCGAACGTCAACAGCGATGCAAACAATAATACGGTGAATCGGTAAGCTCTTGTGGACGGGTGAAAAAAAGAAACCTGCTGCTCAGCCATTGGTACGCCTCCTGCCATTTTCCTGAAAAATATTGTTGAGTTTACAAATCGCAACTATGTGACGCAAGCGGATCAAAAAGAAATTGTTTGCTTTCTTTTTTAGATAATTGTCTTACATAAGACTCTTTATCTTTATTCGTGTTAATTCGTGTAATTCATGGTATAAAGATTAATTTGGGATAGTAAATTCATGCGCAATATTTTTAGCTTTTCCCGGAAGGGGAATTTTGGTATTCGTTTTTATGCTTGCAACCGGATCATTGCCGCTTGCCCGCAATACCCGGGAACGATATATTAGTAAAAGCAGAATAATCCCAATACTCTTTAGAAGGAGAGCGCATGGCGTTTATCCCATATTTACCGCAGGAAAACATACCGCCCCAGGATCGGGTGAACGATCTTGATCATATTGTTCAGGTCAGCGCATTGCATAGCAAGTTCATGAAACTGCATTACGAATTTTTTAAGGAATTGATGCTCAAGAAAAGTGCTCTGACCAGAGCGCAAAGAGAGCGGATAGGAATTTATGTGTCCCTAATAAATGACTGCCGGTACTGAATTTATCATCACGGAGCGGGCCTCCGCAGGGTGTTGCGAAGAGAGGGGTGGGACGAGAGCGAAATCGACCTTCATCTCGAGTTGTTTTTGCAGGATTACCGACAGGCGAATCTGTCCGGTCAGGATCAGTTCATGCTGGAATATGTGTATAAACTAACAACTGCTCCGGCTAATATTACGGTGCAGGATGTGGAGAAGCTGCGTCGGGCAGGGTTTGATGACCGGGCAATTCATGACATTTGTGCAGTGGCTGCTTATTTTGCCTTTGTCAATCGGTTAGCGGATGGTTTGGGCGTGGAACAGGAAGCGCGCTTTACCGGGCAGGCAATGCACCAGGCCGGAAGGGGAGAGAATGCGTCGAATCTTAAAATATGATCAGATGTATTTGCCAGACGTACAGTGTCTTTGGCGAATCGGTTCATTTTGCACCAAAATTTAAAATAACAAGGTAAATATTAAATAAGCCATTTAAAATAACAAGGTAAATTTGAAAAGTTTGGCTCCAGCCCTAAAAAATAGGAGTAAGGTTTAAGTGAATGATAATGATAGTTTACTTAATACAATTTTTCACGACAATAAAGTATTCTGAACAGCAGGGCGTTCGTGAAAATTCGTAAAATTCGTGGATGAGTCCTTTTTGAAGTGTATGTATGGTATTGAAAAAAAGAGATGAACCATCGAAGAAGTTAAAAACCAGTTGTCTTAGTCTTTAAATACGATCTGATATTTCTTAATCAGGCGATGAATGGTGCGCCGGTCCAGCCCGCAGGAAGCGGCAGTACGGCTGATGTTTCCATTGTTCTTTTTTAAATGGTGTTTCAGATAGTGGACTTCAAACTGTTCCAACAATGTTTGTTTGGCTTTTGCATATGGCTGGTTGAACAGCTTTTGGTTAATCAGTGTCTGATCCTTGCAGAGGGAAACCGGCAAATCCTCTTCCCCGATTTGTTCCGAGGTGCGCAGATAGTACGCGCGGTTGATGATATTTTGCAACTCGCGCACATTACCTGGCCAGGAATAGTTTTTTAATTGTTCAATGGCCTGCTGGGAAAGATAACAGCTTTTATCGTTATTTTGTCCGCATATAATCTTCAAAAAATGGGCAGCCAGGATGGGTATGTCTTCCACGCGCTCCCGGAGAGGAGGAATTTCGATTTTCATGGTGGTTAAACGATAATACAGATCTTCCCTAAAAAGATTTTTTTCAACCAATTGTTCTAAATTTTTATTGGTCGCTGCTACAATCCGTACATCGATTTCTATTTCTTTTGTGCCGCCAACACGGCGGATTTTATGCTCTTCTAAAACCCTTAAAAGTTTAACCTGCATATTTAAGCCCAATTCGCCGATTTCATCAAGGAAGAAAGTACCTTTGTCTGCAAATTCCATTAATCCGGGTTTATTGCGCATGGCTCCGGTAAATGCACCCCGTTCATGTCCAAAAAGTTCGCTTTCAAATAAATTCTCCGGCAGCGCGCCACAATTTACAGGGACAAAAGGATGCAACCGGCGGGAACTTAATTGATGAATAGCTCTGGCGATTAACTCTTTGCCCGTGCCGCTCTCTCCGCTGATCAATACGCAAATATTACTGTCCGCAACTTTGCGCACAGTTTTAAGCACATCATCCATGGCTTTGCTTACATATATGATTCCTTTGAATCCCTCATTTTCGGATTTGGGTGGAGGAGTGGTTTCTTTGATATTGAGGGCATTGTCAATACAGGCAAGCAGCTTGCGGCCGGTAAAAGGTTTTTCCAGAAAATCGAAAGCTCCGTGGCGCATGGCTTCCACACTGGATTCTATGGTTCCGTAGCCGGAAATAATAATCACACGAGCTTGTTTATTCGCTTTTTTGGCCGCCTTCAATACATCCATCCCGCTCACTTCCGGCATTTTCAAATCGGTAATGATTAAATCATAGTGCTGTGTGGACAGTGCGTCGATGGCTTTTTTTGCATCCTGATAAAACTCCAGCAGAAATTCTTTGCGACGGGAAAGAATCTTGCGCATGCTGTTCAGCATTTCTTGTTCGTCATCTATAATTAATAGCTTTTTCATGCCTTTGTTGTCCCCCCATGAAAGGTGATGTGAAAAGACGTTCCCTTGCCCGGCGAGCTTTCACAAGTAATTGTTGCCTGATGTTGATCGCAGATTTTTTTAACGATATATAAGCCTAAACCGGTGCCTTTGCCATCCGCTTTGGTGGTAAAGAAGGGAGAAAAAATCTGTGATTTAATTTCTTCACTCATACCCGGTCCATTATCTGATACAGAGAGAAGAAGCGAGCCATCCTTTTGACATTTGATATGAATTCGTATTTCTCCGCTGTTTTCTAAACTGTCTATGGCGTTGTTTACCAGATTAATTATGACTTGTTCGATTTGTTGTGCGTCGCCCATGATCTGCGCTTTGTCGCATTGATAATCACAGGTGTAGTCCTGAATCAATTTAATATTATGTTTTTGGAGATGAGGCTGCAGAATTTTAACGCTGTTATCGACCAGTTCCACTAAACTTAGTCGCCGGAAGTCCCGTGGTGTTTTTTTACTATATTTCAGAATATTTTTTGTAATCTCAGAAACTTTAATCAATTGTTCCAGAATAACCTGCATATCTTCGCCGTATTTAAACAGCTTCGGGTTTTCTTCGGCTTCCATGCACAAATAATCAATGCGTGATAAGCAGATGGCGATGGGGTTGTTGATTTCATGAGCCATTTCTGCTGCTAATTCACCAAGGGTTACCAGTTTGTCCGCATGCTGTAATTGCATGAAATGTAAATCTTCGATTTCTGCTCTGGATTTTTTGATCTGTGAGACCATATTGTTGAAATGTTGCTCCATTGGACGCAGTTCCCTGTAATTGGACGGAGGAAGGAAGGTATTAAAATTTCCGTGTTCTACCTCTTCCAGGGCCTCGGTGAATTTATTGAGCGGACGTTCGATAAGCCTGCGAAACATATAATAAAATCCGCCGATCAAGATGACCATTGTCAATAAGGCCAAGTACAGGGTATGCCGGTAGCCAGTGTAAAACGATTCTTCGGCCTCCGTAAGGTCAGTACGGATGTCCAGATAAGCAATGGTTTTTATTTTTGTTCCATGACATTTTCGGCATGCTGGTTCGTTGAAAATGGGTTGTGAGGTGGAATAAGCGGCTTTATTTCGGACGCGTTGGAATAAAAGCGTGTTTTTTTGTAAAACAAAATGTGCCGGATCCACTGTTTGAAGACGCTTACCACGCTCTAATGGAGTAGAAGAATAAAGAATAATTCCGTTGTTGTCAAAAATCCGTATATGATCAATATTTTTGTTTTTCGCAAGGCTTTTCAGCATTTGCTGAATATCTTTATTCTCACCTGACAACATCATCGTGCTCAAACCATTTTCAACAACATTCAGGGTGGTTTGAAGCATAATGTCTGAACGCTGCTGAAAGTTTTTCTGAAATTGCTGGAGTAAAAAATATGTAGGGAAGCCCACACTGACCAGTGTTAACAGAACAGCAAAAAAGATAAATCGGTTTTTTATGGATGTTAACATCAGGTATTCCCTAAAGTTTTCTTGAAAAATATATTAAAATAAATCTTACAGACAAAGAGTTTTTTTTTGATTGTGTTTACCCGGTAAATGTCGCACTAAATTCTCAGTGGGAC
>CAZJNP010000034.1:0-13500 GCA_964547355.1 uncultured Calditrichaceae bacterium | reverse complement strand
CGATTTTTGACATCTGCCATTACGGGATTGTGGGCGACGCCATGGAAGTGATTCCCAGGTTCATTGAAGTATATAAACATAAACTGAGATAAAATTTTGAATGTTGAATTTTGGATGTTGAATTGTCTCAGCATTCTTGCATGAATAAAGAATGAAATGAGAAACACTTAATTTTTTAATTCAGAATTCAAAATTTCTAATTCATCATTTCAAAGATGAGGTTTTTATGCCAAACTTTTTTACCGACAACAAAGATCTGGTCTTCCAGTTCCACAAATTGAATCTGGAAGAAATCGTTTCCATCATGGAACACGATTATCAGGAAGCGAAAACATACAACTTCGCGCCCAAGAATTACCAGGACGCGCTGGATAATTATTACAAAGTTTTGGAAATTGTTGGAGACATCGCTGCCAATATCGTGGCGCCCAACGCCGCCGATGTGGACATCGAGGGGTCGCATCTGGAAAACGGCAAGGTGCGTTATGCCAGAGGGATTCAACAGGCGCTGGAAGCCCTTTCCCAGGCCGAGCTGATGGGTTTTACCCTGCCGCGCCGTTACGGCGGACTGAATTTCCCCACCACCATTTACATCATGGCCATCGAAATGATTTCGCGCGCAGACGCTTCGCTGATGAATATTTTCGGTTTACAGGATATTGCCGAAACCATTAACAAATTCGGCAGCGACGAACAAAAAGCCGAATTTCTGCCCCAGTTTGCCAGCGGGGAAGCCACCGGAGCCATGGCCCTCACCGAGCCGGACGCCGGTTCCGACTTGCAGGCGGTGAAGCTTCAGGCTTACCAAGACGAACACGGCCAGTGGCGGCTGCGGGGCGTTAAGCGGTTTATCACCAACGGCGGCGGTGACATTCTGCTGGTACTGGCGCGCTCCGAACCCGGCACCAAAGACGGGCGCGGCCTGAGCATGTTTGTCTGTTACGGCGACGACAGCGTTAAGGTACGGCGCATCGAAAATAAACTGGGCATCCACGGCTCGCCCACCTGCGAACTGCAATTCAACGATACACCGGCCCAACTGGTGGGTAAACGCAAGTTTGGTTTAATCAAATACGTCATGGATTTGATGAACGGTGCGCGGTTAGGCGTTTCCGCCCAGGCCATGGGAATCGCCCAGGCCGCTTACGAGGAAGCCCTTGTGTATGCCAAAGCCCGCGAGCAATTCGGCAAACCCATTTACGAAATCCCGGCTGTATCCAACATGCTGATCGATATGCGGGTGACGCTGGAAAGCGACCGTGCCCTGCTTTACGCCACCTCTTACTGGGTGGATATGCGCGATAAGCTGGAAGAAAAAATCAAAGAGCTAAAAGCGGAAGGTAAAGACGCATCCGAATATGTCGCCCGGCAAAAACAGGCTTCCAAAATCGCCGCCCTGTTAACGCCCATGGCCAAATATGTGATCACCGAAGACGCCAATAAAATCGCCTACGATGCGCTGCAGATCCACGGCGGAACCGGTTACATGAAAGAGTTCCGGGTGGAACGCCTGGCCAGAGACGCCCGGATTACCAACATCTACGAAGGCACTTCCCAATTGCAGATCGTGGCCGCCATCGGCGGCGTGATCAACGATATCCTGGCCGAGTATTTTACCGAAAAAGAGCAAAAGAGTTACAAGGGCAACCTGCAGCGCCTAGCCGATATTTTAAAATCCATCCGGGAAATCTTTCTGGAAAGCCTTAATTTCGTACACGAAAAAGACGACAAGTATTTTCAGGATGTGGCGGCCAAAGACCTGGTGGAACTGTACAGCTACCTGTACGTGGGCTATTTGTTGCTGGATGAAGCGGAGATGGATCCCCGCAAGGTATTTATCGCCAACCGCTATATCACCAATGCCCTGGCCAAGGCCAGAAAAAACGCCGAAGAAATCAAAAACGAGACCTTTTCCGACCTGCTGCACGCCGATGAGATTTTGATTTAACGCCGGACGTAAAAAGGCGATCGATCGAAGACGGATAAGTAGATAAAGCGGGTCTGCACCCGGATAGGTATCCAACATCGGTTTATCCGCAAGCCGCGGATAAGCACGATATTTTTTTCATCGATCAACCCTCGGTCTTACTTCATCAATAAAACCCGGGTCATCCGGCGCTGCGTACCGTTGTCGATCACCAGGTAGTATACACCGCTGGCATAGGCACTGCCGTCCCAGCGGATGTGATGCAAACCGCGGTCGAACATGCGTTGCGCCTCTAGTTGGCGCACCAACCGCCCACGGGTATCGTATACAGATACCGATACAGGAGCGCGTTGATCCAGTTTAAACTCTACAGTAACCTGCGAATGATCCCCAAAGGCGTGGCTTTCGCCAAAGGGATTGGGATAAACGCGCGTAATGGCGAAATCGTTCACCACCGGCAGAGGCGCGTCTGCAATCGCTGAGGGTACTTCCGTTTTATCGCACAGAATCCAGTTGTCTTCGTCCAGCCCCACATTGATCGGCTCTGCGTCCACGTACAAATCGAACTGCTGGGTTTGCAGGGAATCCCACACCACCAGCACCGTATCCCCGCTGGTCATATGAATGTTCACATCGACGGGCATCCAGAACAAACCGGTATTGGTCTGCGTTTGATTAATCTGAACATGGACCCGGTATTGACCGTTTGCGGGATCGCTTTTCCAGCTGTACTCGTAGGCCGGATAATACTCACCATAAATCCACTGCTGAAAAAATTTATCCAGATTCATTCCGGACACCTGCTCGCACACCTGCTGAAAATCTTCCGTGACCGCGGTGCCGTACTGGTAGCGCGTATCGGCGTAGTAGGCGTGTAGAATATCAAAAAACACATCGTCGCCCACCACGTGACGCAGCATATGGAGCACATAGGCCGCTTTGGAATAACTCAGGTTGCTGTCGAAAATGGCGTTTTCATCGGTATCGTCTTCCACATAAATAGTGCCCGGCCCTTTGTACGCGTCACCGGAAATTTCGTCGAAATAGCCGCTCATGCCCTCATCGTATTCCCGCCACAAGGCTTCCGAATAAGTGGCAAATCCCTCGTTCAACCAGATGTGGTGAAAATCTCTGCATGTAACCATATCGCCCCACCACTGATGCGCCAGCTCGTGGGCGATCAACCCCGTACCCCAGCCGGACAAACTGGAACAGGTTTGGTGCTCCATGCCGCCGCCCCATAAAAACTCAGCATGTCCGTATTTTTCCTGCACAAAAGGATATTCGCCAAAATAACCGGCAAAAGCCGTAATCATGTCCTTGGTCAAACCGTAATTGTACTGAAATTCGCTGTTCTGGTAGTGATCGGGATAAACGAAAAACTCGATGGGCATGGCGCCGTCGTCCAGGGTCTGGTACGTGTCCGAATAGCGGATGTATTCATACCCGGCCAGCGAGATCAGATAGGTCACAATGGGATAGCGTTCCTTCCAGTGAAAGGTGGTTTTACCTTCTGCGGTTTGCTCGGAAACGAGCAGACCGTTGGAAGCCACGATCATCCCTTCCGGCACGGTTACATAAATATCCGCGCTGTCCGCCTTATCTTCCGGCACGTCTTTGCACGGCCACCATTCCCTGGCGCCGTATGGTTCGCTTAGCGTCCAGAAATGGGGTTTGCCAGCGTAACTGGAAAATACAAAAGCGTCGGAACCGGTTTGGGACGGATCGCCATGGTAATACACCTTGAGCCATACCTGCTGGTCGGTGGCATAGTTTTGGTCCAATGTTATATCAAGAATATGATTTTGGTGCGTATAGGTTAACGCGCCGCCGCCGCTTATTACGGAGTCCACCGTCATATTATCGTGGAAATTAAGCTCCAGATTGGCAATCGGTCCGTCGTTCACAACGGCATTAATCTGGGTATATCCTTTAATATTTTGTTGAGCCGAAAGGATTTCCAGATTCAACCGGTAGTAGGTGACGTCGTACCGGGTTTGATTGGGAGTGGCGGCCTGTTTTTGCTGCAACTTGTAAAACACCCGTTTCTTATTTTTGATTTCAACGGCATGGGGCGATTGGGTTGAATTATTATAATCCTCATATTGCGCAAAAAGAGAGCCCAAAAACAAAAAAATCAAAATCAGGAATAGTGATCTCATATTTTCTCCGGATAACATATTTATAAACAGTCGAAAAAATTTAAAAAAACTGCACGGATTTCTTTTGCCTAAATGCACGATGGCAGATATTCATTGCGCAACAACAAAAGCTTTTCCTGTCACCGGTAAGTCAAACGAAACCATGGTCAAAAATATTCTCTTTATCTGCCTACGCAAGGGGTAAATGAAATGAAAGTTACCCTATCGAACATCATTCTTTTTGCTCCAGGCTTTGTTTGAGCGGTTAATATAAACAAAACGGTTAAACGGTTCTAATAACTTGGATCACATCGGACGGCTATTTTTAAAGGTTTCCGTTCCCAAACCCAAGAAGCCGGATGTAACGCTCCTCGCTAATTTGGGCGGATTAAATCTTTATCTTCATCCAGATCGATCGCGATTCGGAAAATTGTTCGATAGAAAAGAAAAAACCCGGCGAAAAACATCCACCGGGCTTTTTCTGGGAGGCAGGGACCCCGTTAGTTTATTGCATAGCTGATGCCAGCAGAAATACTGTACCAGCTGAGAGCCAATTGGTAACTTTTGGTTTTAAAGGAGGCAAAGCGATATTTGCCTTCTGCAAAGGCGGACAGTTTGCTGCTAAAATAATAGCGCGTGCCTGCGCCGCCGCCAAAAGCAATACTGGACGATGTTTCTTCGCTCGATCCGACGGATGATGCGCCAAAGGAAACATAGGAAATACCCGCCATGCCGTAAGTATCCATTTTCTCGCTGTCAAAAAAGCCGCCGCTTTTGGGTTTATAGTGGTAAGTACCATATAAATCCGCTACCTTAAAGGACCAATCTACCGTTCCGGAACTGTAACTGTGAATGATAACTGAAGGCATCACTCCGATATTGCTGGTAACCCCAAATTCGAAATTCGCGCCAAAACCCATTCCCAGAGCCGAAATACCGGCTTGCGCTCCCACAACCATTTTTCCGGAATTGAAATAATTATTCTGGGCAAATCCTGCTTGCGATACTAAAAACATAAAAACCGTTGCAATAATAACTTTCTTCATTTTACTGTTCTCCCCATTGGTTAACGTTTGTTTTATTTGAAAAATCATTCTTATCTTTTTTCCCGCCTCTTGCCGCACTGAATATTCGCTAAAATCTCCGGCGTTTATGCCCGTTCAGCCCATCGTGGGCCCGATGCGGTGATATGATCGGTTATTTTCATGATGAACAGATTTTGCGGATATTTCAATGAATCCGTATGCTTAAAATACCACTTCGAAAGATCCTTCCGTCAGGTCCTTTACATCATTTTGATCCTGCATATTCTTAGCCTTAAAACTAAACGTTCCTTTTGCGCCATTAGCGTCCAGAGCCGTTACGTTAATGGTCCCGGCATCGTTATCCATGGTCATATAGGTAATGATGTTAGTCGGGGAATCGCCGTAAGTGTATCGGCCGGTACTGGGCGATAACGAAAGCTTATAGGAACCCGTAGCTGAAATATTGTAAAGGACGATTTGAATCTGTTCGGACTGAGTACCTCCGGGATTTCTCTGTCCGGTTACGGTGAGCACATTGTTGGAATAGGTTCCGATCACCGCCGTATTGGCCGACCAGTCCGCGCCGTTCAGTTTAACGGTCATGGTCCCCTCGGTGGTGCTTTCCGTCTCTGTTGGACTGCTGTTGTTACAACTGACTGAAATCATCAGCAGAGTTAAAATGAGTAAAAAATAAAAAGGTAAACCACGCATAATAAATCCTCCTTAGATGTTTTAGTATTAATTCACTTTGTTAACATGATGTTTTATCCAGACATCACCTGGTAATCATTTATGAATTATGAACAGGGCAAACAATAAGGCAAATGCCCTATTTGGGGCGTTAGCAACACAGTATCGATCAAGAGCTTTAAATGACTACATTATTAACGGATGTAGATGCCCAGAGACAAGCCCAAATGCATCGTACTGAATCCCGGAAAGATAATTCCTTCATTGAGATTGGCTTTCCCGATGGTAACGTTTTTTTCTTGGGTGCATAAGAATTGACCCGAATACGAAGCATGTTTTCTCCTTTTTGGAGAATAATCTTGCTTGTCACAAAATAGACGAAAGATTCAGGAAGTACAATGACCCATTTGTGTCATTTTGAGAGAGGATTTTTTAGATGAGTCCCTGACGGATGGCCAAAGCCACCGCCTCGGAGCGGGAACGTACCTGAAGTTTTTTGTAAATATTGCGGATATGATTGCGTACGGTTTCCGGACTGATGAACAATTCTTCCGCCGCTGATTTGTAGTTCATGCCCTGCACCAGCAGAGCTAAAATTTCCACCACGCGCGGACTGAGTTGTTCGCGGTGTATGGTTTCGGTGATGGGAATTTTGAACGTTTTCAACACCCGGCGGGCGATGAGAGGCGTAATAGAAGAACCGCCCCGGTAGGTATCGTAGATGGCTTCTAAAATCCGTGTGGTCGATACTTTTTTAAGCAAATAGCCGTCAGCGCCGGCCGCTAAAGCCTCAAAGATTTTGGCATCATCAATGTAATTGGTCAGCATAATAATATGGATTTCCGGGGCATGCGATTTGATTTCCTTTAATCCCTCAATGCCCGATTTCCCCGGCAGACCGATGTCCATCAGCACCACGTCCGCCTGCAGAATTTCGGCGGTGATTTCTTCCACCGACTGAAAAACGGCAAACAGTTCCAGCCCGTCTGCATTGGCGATAATATCGCTGACCACCTCGCGGTAAGCATCATGATCTTCCACTAAAACCACTTTAATTGAGGGCGACTGTGCCATTTGATCCTTTGTTTTTACCATGCAGTGTACAACGAAAAATACTCCGGCTCAATAACGCATTTGCGTCATTTCCATTTCCAACACGATCCGCGTGCCTTTGCCCAATCGGCTGTCACAAACATAGCGCGCTCCCAGTTCTTCGGCGCGCTTCTGCATGTTTAACAGGCCGTTTCCGCCTTTAGAACTTTTTGCTTTCTTCAGGTAGTCAAAACCTACCCCGTTATCTTTGATGATTAGCCGGAATTTGTTATCCATCAAACGGCATTGAACCGATACTGTGGTCGCCCGGGCATGATTCAAAATATTGTGCATGGTCTCCTTTAAAATCAGATAGATATTTTTCCGCACGCGTTCATCAATCACAAAATCCTGATCGCTTTCATCAATCTGCATCAGACATTTCAGGCCGTTGTCAAAACATAATTCGGATGTGTAATCGGACATACGAAGCAAAAGCTCCTGTAAGGTATCGTGTCGCGGGGAAAGCGACCAGACCACTTCCTCCATTTTTTCCTGTGCTTCGCGCGTCAGCCGGATAAGTTTGACCACGATTTTGTCTGCATCTGCGGGCGCATCTTTTAATCGGTGCTGTAAATGATCCGCATGCAAATGAAGGCTGCTTAAGGTAGAAGCCATATCATCATGCAGATCGCCGGCAATCCGTTCACGCGTTTTAAAGCGTACTTCATGCATTCTTTTTTCTTCCTCCAGCAGGCGCATTTTTTGTTGCAACCGGCGGATGGAATAAATCCGGTACACAGAAAAAAGAAAAATCACCAGCAGCATATTCATGGAAAAAATAAACCAGGTCCTCTTCCAAAATGATGGCACAACGGTAAAGCTGAAACTGACCGGATTAAGAGAAGCCAAACCCGTGGATGTTAATGCCCGTACGGCAAAGGTATAACGACCGCCTCCCAGTTTGGCGTACTGGACGGTAGTGATGCCGGTCGGCGCCGACCATTTTTTACCCGCACCCTCTAATTTATACTGATAGCGCAGCGGCGCCTCACCCGCAAAAGAGATTCCGCTGAACTTTATTTGCAGCGTGTTACGCCCTTCCGGTAGTTCAATCTTTTCGGGAAAATGTGAAAACGCCTTGCCGGCGTTTTGGTAAAGCAGCGTGCTATCGACCCATACTTCGCGAATGATGGTTTCCGGAGGAATGGCGGAAGCATGTTTTAGATCTCGGATTAAAGCGGTCAATCGGATGCGCACCAGGCCTTGATCCGTTGTCAACCAGACCACATTAAATTTCGGAAAATAGCGGGCTCTGACAATACGGTACTCTTCTCCCGATAAAATCATCGGGTGAAGCGTTTGCGAAAGGTCCGTCCTATTTACAAAATGAATCGCCCGATCGGAAATAAGAAAATAATATGCATTCCCTTTGAAAATGGCCACTATCTGATTTCCGAAAAGTTCCGTTTTAAACTTGAAGGATTTCAGCGTTTTCCCTTTCAGGCGCGTCGCTCCGCGATCGGTGCCAAACCAGACCGTCCCGTTCCCCTCGTCCAGCAAACTATAAACGGCATCGGATGGCAGTCCCTGTTCCAGGCCGAATATTTTAAATCGTCCGTCTTGATAATAGGTGGCGCCGGATTCCCGGGACAAAAACCATAGTCCGCTGTCAGCCGGAACAATATCCTCGATCACGTCCGAAGCCATCCCTTCTGCCCGGGTAAAATGGAGATGCGCACCATTACCTAACCGAAACACGCCGTGCCCGTAACTGCCGCACCAGATGTTTCCCCCGGCATCCCGATAAAGAGAAGAGACGCCTCCCGGAATTGTATATCGTCTGGTTCCTACCACCGTCTGCCCGAATAATGAAACCGGCCCGAACAATGCGTCAAAGGTGCCAAAATACACTTCACCCGCTCCGGCGCTGACCACGGCGCGCACTTCTTTCCCTTTGAACTTTGTGGCAAACTTCCGGTTTTTGGCGTTGCAATCGATCACGGAAATACCGGCCGAAGTGGCTACAATCAGATTGTTTAGCCCACCGCCGATCATATCGTGTACAAGGTTTGAGGCCAAACCATCCTTAGAATTAAAATAGGAAAGGTAATCCCCTTTGTATTTATACAGTCCCCCGCCAAAGGTACCTAGCCATATATTGCCGGCGCGGTCTTGCAGGATGTCTTCCACAAAATCCTGATGTAGTCCCTGTTGTTTGCCAATTGTTATGGTGCGATCCGCATCAACGATTTCCACCCCGTTTCGACCGCTGCGCCACAAACGCTGCCGGCGGTCTTCGAGCAGGGCATGCGTTTGTAAAAAGTGGTAGGACCGAACTTTGGGAACAACCTCTGGCATAATCTCCAGATAGACCGAACGGGCAGGAAACAGAAGGATGCCATCTGTTCTTAAAACGGGCGATGCCCAGCTTATATTGTTAAATAAAGTGCCAAGTTTGGGCGGTAATGCAACCTTTTTTGGCTCCGGCAGATTCTCCCCTCCGGTGAACATATAATAGAGTGCATGATTCAGATTAAAAAAAAGCGTACCGTTGGGATGGATGAATAAATTCCCCGGTACGCTGTCTGAATTCTTATAGACAGCAAGCAGGGTATCCCCAAATACGGCCAGACCGTTGTTGGTCATAAAATAGAGTCGTCCCTGAGTATCCTGAGCGATGTCCGTTACCGTAGCATCCGGTAAACCATCTTCCACCGATAAAGCCGAAAAGTGATTGTCGGCAAAACGTACCGCTCCGTTCTGAAAGGTTCCGAACCATAATCCGCCTTCGAGATCCTGAAAAATTTTGTAAATCAGATTGCCATTTAGTCCGTCTGTTTTTGTGAACGTCTCGAACCGCGTACCGTCAAAGCGGTTAACGCCCTGGTCTGTGGCAATCCAGATGTAGCCCGCGCGATCCTGAAATAAATCGAATATGTAATTGCTGCTTAACCCGGAAGATTTGGTGTAAGTTTTAAAGCCCAGTTCGCTTCCGTAAAGGGCTGACAAAAAGAAGGATATTTGTAAAATCAAACTGCAAATTTTAGCATAGGAAAGAGCGGGCATAAAACCACCAAATTTATTGTACCCTTATGAACGTTGAGTTTGGGATATATATTCCACCAGGCCGGTACGGAATAATGCTTTAGGATATGTATATGCCCTACGCTCGTTTGTAAAAGCCCTCCAGACTATTACTGCTTCTAAGTTTTTTTAAAACTGGAAGTATGATTTCACCTAAATTGTACGATTGTTAATTTTTGCCCAAGTATTGACACGTCGGAAATGTATTATTCGACAGAGACCACAAAAAAACGTCCGTAAGCTTAATTTTATTAGGGGAAAGCTAAGAGTTATGCGATGTTACAAGGGATGGGTTGAAAATGTGGTTTCTTAAAACCAATGAAGAGATTTTATAAAATTTTCAAATGAGTAAATATTCGCAGCCAGCAGAAATCGGCTCTGTTTTCAATCTTCGCTCAAAAACTGCCAGGCTTTGCGGTATTTCTTTAAACGGTCTATGTCCTTTTCCGTTATTTCCGCGTTTAGCCGGCGCAGATCCATATTGTCCTCCAGATCGGCCAGTTTCACCTTTCGCGCCACGGGATTGTCTTTTATGTCCCTTAAATACTCAAAATAATCGATGGACGGGTCGTGGGTCAGGGCGCGTAATGCCTCAATAATCTGGTCGCTAAAACCTGCTTCGGACAATTCTTCAAACGTAACCGGGGTATCTTCCACCACGTCGTGCAATACGGCGACGATCATTTCCGTTTCGGAATCCATGCGCAGCATGAGGCGCAACGGATGCAGGATATAGGCCGCTCCGGCTTTGTCCTTTTGACCGGTATGCGCTTTCACGGCAATTTGCAGCGCTTTTTCTATGGCAGACGGTGTTTGACTCATCGCAAACGCTCCTTTGAAATTTTTATTCAGGATAACCGGTGGGGTCTACCGGCCAGGGTTTACTCTGATCAAACTGTGAGTATCAAATATCTTTCAGACGGACGGATCTTCTGCTTCGAATACCACCACGTCAAAGTCCGCGCTCAGTTGATCAACCAATTGTTCCCGGTCACCGGTGACCACAATCAGCATACGGTCCGGCAGTAAATATTTTTGCGCGGCATGCAGCACATCGTCAACGGTAACGGCGGCGATGCGCTCTCTGAATTTATCGTAGTAGTCGTCGGGCAGTTGGGAAATCACGATATTGGCCAGGCCCATCGCCACCTGATCGGCGGTTTCAAACGCGATCGGGAACACGCCGATCAGTTGTCCTTTGGCGTTTTCCAGTTCTTCGGTTTCGACCTTCTCGCCCCGCAAGCGGTGCACTTCCTTCAGCACTTCTTTAACCGCATCGGCCACATTTTCCGAATGCACCGCGGCCGTGATAAAAAACGGGCCTAATCCTTTGCGGTAAGAAAAAATAGAATGCGCGCCATAGGTGTAGCCATGCTCCTCACGCAGATTCATATTTATTCTGGAAAGAAAGTATCCGCCTAAAATTTCGTTCATCACAGTTACCGCGTAATAGTCCGGATTATTGCGGGCGATGCCAAGGTGCCCCATACGCAACTCCGCCTGGGCCGCACCCGGCTTGTGCACGATCGCCACCTGTGTTTTGGCCGGCTGCCGAAATTCCATTTCTCCTAATGTGGTAATTTGCGCCGGTTCCCATTCGCCAAGATAACTTTCGGCCAGCTCCAGAGCCTGCTGTCGTTGAATATCCCCCACAATAATCAGCGTACTGTTTCCGGGCAGCACCTGCTGGTTATAAAAATCAACCACATCCCGACGGGTAATATTTTGCAGCGACTCGTAAGTTCCCTCGATGGGTCGGCCGTAGCGGAACATGCCATAAAGCAGGTGGGCGAATTTTTCACTGGCCAGGCGGGAAGGGTTGTCTACCACGCGCAACCGTTCCACCATCAGCTCTTTGCGGACTCGTTCCAATTCTTCTTCCGGAAAAGACGGATGCAGCGCCATATCGGCAAACACTTCGAAAGCCGGCTCCAGATAGCGGGACAAGGTATTCATTTCGAGATACAGCGCATTCCAGTCCGAATGGCTGCCGTAATGCACGCCCATAAATTCCAGCTCCCGGGCAATTTGTACGCTGGTACGTTTGTTCGTACCCTCGGTGAGCAGTTCGCTGGTCAAATGCGCCACGCCCTCTTTGCCGGGCAAATCCATAAGCGCCGAACTGTTAATGCACAAGGTCACATTCACGAGGGGAAAGTGCACCTCCCGGGCAAACAGCAACTGTAACCCGTTTTTGAGGTGCATCCGCTCAAAACGGGGAAAATGAAACGGCCGGGGTGCGGCCGGGGCCGGTATTTGACTGCGTTCTGTATCGGTCATTTTTCTGTTTTCCTTTTTTCTGCTTCTTTTCCGTTCTCCGGCAAAAAAGTTACCACCACCCGGTTATCGTCATTCAAATAAATTCCTGCGATTTCGTAAACGTCTTCCACGGTGATTTTACGGTAGTGTTCGATCTCATCGTTGATGCCTTCCGGGCGATTAAAATAGACGGCGTGCATATTCAGTTGGTCTGCCCGGCTGGCCACGGACTGAAATTCACGGATTTTCCGGGCTTCGATCTGGTTTTTGACCCGTTGCAGTTCCTGCTGGTCCACCATTTGAGTGCGGATATTGTCCAGTTCCTTTTGAAGCGCCTGCTCGATCTTTTCGATGCTTACTTCCGGGCGGGGCGTGACCATGACGATGAGCAAAGAGGTGAGTTTCAGCGGAAGCAGTACGGCCTGGGCGTCCTGCGCCAGTTGCTGTTTGTAAACCAGCGACTGGTAAAGACGGGCGCTGCGTCCGGAAGAAAGAATATCCGAAAGCACATCCGTCACATAGGCTTCCTGAGAACCATATTCGGGAAAGTGGTAAGCCATGTACAAACGCGGCAGTTGCACCCGGTCTTTGAGTATGGTGCGTTTTTCTCCCTGATTGTACGCACTGAATTTTTGATCCACTATCGGCGGCTGAGCACCGGCGGGTATATCGCCAAAATACTTTTGAATCAGCCCCTTAACCTCGCCGGAATCAAAATCGCCGGCAACGACCAGCGACGCATTGTTCGGTACATAATACGTCTGGAAAAACTCTTTAACGTCTGCAAGCGTTATCCGATCCAAGTCTTCCATGTATCCGATTACCGGCCAATGATAAGGAAACTCCTCTTCAAAGGCCATTTCCAAAATTTTTTCCAGCCATACGCCGTAGGGTTGATTATCCACGCGCTGGCGTCGTTCGTTCTTAACCACATCCAACTGATTGTTTAGCTTCTGCTGATCCAGAGCGGGCAGTAAAAAACCCATGCGATCCGCTTCCAGCCACAAACCCATTTCCAGATAGTGGGAAGGAAGTGTTTCGTAATAGTTGGTGCGGTCAAAAAAAGTGGAGCCGTTCAATGTTCCGCCCACGCGCTGAATCAGCTTAAAATGCAAATCCGCCGGTACATGCGCGCTGCCCTGGAACATCATGTGCTCGAACAGATGGGCAAAGCCGGTTTTCCCGGGACGCTCGTTTTTCGATCCTACATTATACCAGACGTTCACCGCTACAATGGGCACGCGATGGTCCTGATGTAAGATCACTCGTAATCCGTTTTCCAGTTTGTATTGTTCAAATTCGATCTTCACGCTTCCACCCCATTCAAAATCCCGCATTC
>CAZJNP010000033.1:10622-13634 GCA_964547355.1 uncultured Calditrichaceae bacterium | reverse complement strand
GGAATCTTTGGTGCGCTGGGCCCAGCCAAATTTTTATTACATGAATTGGGAAATCTTAAATTACGAGCCCAACGATCCTTACTGGTCCCAGCAATGGGCACACAAAAACACCGGACAAACCGTGGCGTCTGGGGCTAAGACGGAATTTCCCCAGCAGGTCAACGGCTATGCCGACGCCGATATGGATGTGGACCTGGCCTGGGACGCTTTAATCGACCATGGTTCTGCGGCAGGCGGCAGTTCAAGTATTCTGGTGGCCATGCTGGATAGCGGCGTGGACCTGGATCATCCCGATCTGGATGATAATCTTTACAGCACCGGTAAAGATTTTTCGCCGGACAACGGCAGCGACGCCAATGACATTCAGGGACACGGAACCAGTACGGCCGGGATTGTGGCCGCGGAAGGAGACAACGGCATCGGCGTGGCCGGCATTGCCTTTAATGCTAAAATTTTACCGGTAAAAATTTTCACCCTGTATGGCAGCGCCTCCGACGAAGATATTGCCGCTGCTATCGATTATGCCTGGCAGCAGGGGGCGGATATCCTTAGCGATAGCTGGAGCGGCACCACGCCCAATTCCGCCATCGACGACGCAATACAGCGGGCCAAAACACAGGGCCGCGACGGCAAGGGATGTGTGATCGTCTTCTCCAGCGGCAATGCCGGGCACGGAACCGTGACTTATCCGGCTTACTTGCCGGAAGTTATCGCGGTCGGCGCTTCCAATATGTTTGACGAAAAGAAGAATCCCGGCAGTCAGGATTTTCAGCGTAATTGGGGCGGTAATTATGGCGCCGATCTGGACTTGGTGGCTCCGTCCATTGTCTATTCCACGGATATTGCTGGTACGGACGGTTACGACGACGGCGATTATTTTGATCATTTCGGTGGCACTTCCGCTGCCTGTCCTCAGGTGGCCGGCATTGCCGCGCTGGTGCTTTCTGCCGACAATACGCTGACTTCCGATCAGGTGCAGAATATCTTACAGCAGTCTGCCGATAAAATCGACCGTTACGCTTATGACGCCAACGGCTGGAATCAGCACGTAGGTTATGGCCGCGCAAATGCCTACCAGGCCGTTTTGCTTGCCTACAATGAGAACGGCGATGTGCCCATGATATCTCATACAATGCTGCAGCCTACTTCCAGCGTGGACGCCCGCACGGTCAGCGCGGTGATTACCGATAATGATGGAATCGCTACCGGTGAAAATCAACCCGAATTACACTACCGGACGATTTTTCAGGGAGATACCAGTCTATGGCACTCGGTGCAGGATACGGACGGTCCGTCCGGCGATCAATACGATTTTACCATTCCGGCCCAGAGTTGGGGCACGGAAGTGGAGTATTACCTTTCGGCTAGCGATAATTCTCTGGAAGCTCGCACTAATACCTTTCCGTTTACCGGGGACACCTACTCCATACCGCCCCAGTTACTGCGTTACCATGTGGGCGATTTTGCCGTGCAAACTTACACAAGCAGCGATGTGCCGGTTTCTATTACCGATGATAATGTGTATTACACATCCAGTCTGACCATTCCCGATCATCATCAAATTGTGGATTTGAACGCCACCATCAGCATTTCCAATCATATCGAAGACCTGGCGGTGGCCCTGGAGGCTCCGGACAGCACCGCTTCCGGCATTGTGAATCACAATGGGCAGCCCGGGGATTCTTACACCAACACTACCCTGGATGACGAAGCGACCACGCGCATTACGGACGGAACCAGTCCATATTCCGGCACTTTTCAGCCTGATAACGCCCTGTTCGTATTTGACGGTCTGGACGCCGCCGGAGACTGGACCTTGCGCGTGTTTGATGACACCTACTACAATAACGGCGGTTCCATCGATAATTGGAGCCTGGATATTACCTATATTAAGCCCCTGCATCCACCGGTGGTCAGCGACATACCGGATCAGACCATCGAAGAAGGCGCCCAGTTCGCTCAGTTTGATCTGGATGACTATGTGACCGACGAGGACAACAGCGACGATGAAATCAGTTGGACGTACAGCGGGAATACAGACCTCATTGTAACCATCGATGACGTCACGCATATCGCAACCGTCACCACGCCGGATAAGGATTGGTACGGCAGTGAAACGATCACGTTTACCGCTACAGACCCTGCTTTGTTGACCGACAGCGACCCGGCCGTCTTTACCGTTACGGCTGTGAACGATACGCCGGTGGTCAGTGATATTCCTGATCAGACTGTGCAGGAAGGGGAAAGTTTCACCAGCTTTGATCTGGACGATTATGTTTCCGACGTGGACAACACGGACGCAGAAATAACCTGGACGTATAGCGGAAACAGCGAACTTACCGTGCAGATTGACGATCAGACCCATGTGGCCACGGTCAGCGCACCGGACGAGAACTGGAACGGTAGCGAGACCATCACGTTTACCGCCACCGATCCGGGCGGCTTGTCGGATAGTGATGCGGCGGTATTTACAGTCACTGCGGTTAATGATACGCCGGTGGTCAGTGATATTCCGGATCAGACCGTGCAGGAAGGGGAAAGTTTCACCAGCTTTGATCTGGACGATTATGTTTCCGACGTGGACAACACGGACGCAGAAATAACCTGGACGTATAGCGGAAACAGCGAACTTACCGTGCAGATTGACGATCAGACGCATGTGGCCACGGTCAGCGTACCGGATGCGGACTGGAACGGCAGTGAAACCATCACTTTTACCGCGACGGATCCGGGGGGCTTGTCGGACAGCGACCCGGCCGTATTTACGGTCATGGTGGTCAACGACGCACCGGTAGTGAGCGACATTCCGGACCAGACCGTGCTGGAAGGGGAAAGTTTCACCAGCTTTGATCTGGACGATTATGTTTCCGACGTGGACAACACGGACGCAGAAATAACCTGGACGTATAGCGGAAACAGCGAACTTTCCGTGCTGATTGATGATCAGACGCATGTGGCCACGGTCAGCGCACCGGACGAGAACTGGAACGGCAGCGAGACCATCACGTTTAC